>JANWZT010000128.1 GCA_025054515.1 Candidatus Caldarchaeum sp. | reverse complement strand
AAGCGCTAATCCGGCTGGCGACCGTCGACAGTCAAAACATTCCAGTGCCGTCGACCATAACGATAGGCATCGATGGAGAGGAGCTGGTCGTATGGCCTTTCGAGCCGGTTTGGCTTCCGGTCGGGCGGAACCAGATTTTCCGCATCCTTTTCAACGGAATCGACGTCAAGCAATCGGACGAGCTGGTCGTGTCGGCGCCTGGAGTTTACACTATTGGTTTGAGGGTTTATCCGGTGACGGTGAAGGTCGTGGACTTTTTTGGGTTGCCACAGACCGGCGTCGAAGTCGAGTTACGGAACGGGCTTGGACAATCAGAAGCCATGGGCTCGACCGGCGGCGACGGATACATCTTCTTCCCTCAAGTGGGCCACGACGCCGTCGAAGGTCTAGTCAAAACCTCGTTACATGCCCAAAAATTCACGGTTCGGCCCGAATCGGGCTTCGTTGAAGTCAGGGCCGGACTGTCGGCTCCCTCTTTTCTCATGATTGTTCTGGTTTTTTCGGCGGCTGTCGTTCTGGCGGCAAAACGTAAAGAGAAGGGAGTAACCATCATCTCCCGTTGACCGGCAACATCATCGGTGAACGATTCGTCGTGGTCAGCTTCGGCGAAAGCCACGGCCGATGCGTGGGAGCGGTGGTCGACGGATGTCCGCCGGGAATACCTTTGACAGAGGAGGACGTCCAAGTCGAGCTCGACCGTCGAAGGCCAGGCCAGTCGCTTGTCACCACGACGAGGTCCGAAGAAGACCGTGTTGAAATTCTTTCAGGAGTTTTTAATGGATATACCACTGGAGCACCGATTCTGATGCTTGTCTGGAACAAAGACGTTGATTCGAGGCCATACGAATTACTTCGGAACAAGCCGAGGCCCGGGCACGCGGACTATCCCGCGCAGGTCAAGTACCGAGGTTTCAACGACTACCGCGGAGGCGGTCGTTTTTCGGGTAGGATTACGGCGGGCTATGTGATGGCGGGTGCGGTGGCGAAGAAGCTTCTCGCAAAATTGGGAATCGAAGTGCTCGCCTACAGCCTTGAAATCGCCGGAATCCGGGCGCGGGCCATGACCGTGGAACAAATCAGAAATAATCGGTACGCCAACGAAGTTCGCTGTCCAGATTTTGAAGCGGCCGAGGAGATGAAAAAAGCTGTGTTGGCCGCGAGGAAACAAGGCGACAGCGTCGGCGGAATTGTCGAATGCGTGGTTCTGAACATGCCGGTCGGTGTTGGGGAGCCGGTTTTCAGCTCCCTCGACTCAGACATCGCAAGGGCCGTCCTTTCGATTCCCGCCGTTAAAGGGGTCGAATTTGGCCGAGGCTTCGAAGCTGCACGTCTACGGGGAAGCGAAAACAACGACCCATACACCGTGGAGGATGGAAAAATTACGACAGAAACCAACAACTCCGGCGGAATTCTGGGCGGCCTTTCGACAGGAGCACCGCTTGTACTCCGAGTCGCTTTCAAACCCGCATCATCCATCGCCAAACCCCAGAAAACAGTAGACATAACAACCAAAACCCCCGCAGAAATAATAGTTCCGGGAAGACACGACCCAACCGTCGTACCGCGCGCCGTACCGGTAGTCGAATCAGTCGTCGCATTCGTTTTGGCCGACCACGTGCTACGCAGCGGGCTTCTACAGTAAAAACGGGTAATGGGACAGTAGTTAAATCAAAACCAAACAGGGGAAACGGTGATGTCGGATACAGAATACCGGTTGCTCACATCAGCCGAAATCGATGAAGCCGTCAAAAAACTGGGAGAAAGCTGGACGATAAAGGACGGCAAGCTCTACAGGAAATTTGTTTTCGCCGACTTTGTTGAAGCCGTTGGCTTCATGATGAAAATAGCTGTCGAGGCCGAGAAAATGAACCACCATCCAGAATGGTTCAACGTCTACAACGTCTTAGAGGTTTGGCTCACCACCCACGACCTCGGCGGCATCAGCACCTACGATGTGAAGCTCGCGGAAAAAATCAACGAACGATTAGGGGGCTAATTTTCTACTGGCGATGTTAATAGCGGCTTCTGAAATGTCGGCCGCATACTCAGAAACCCTTCGAATACTATTCATAACTATCAAGTAAGTCGTTCTCTCTTCAAGCTCTTCACCTTTCCGCGGCATGGTATTGAAATGTTCGATCTCAGAGGACAAAGTCTCGATCGACGACAGCACATGGTTGGCCTTCGAAATGTCGGTATCCAATAAAGCCTGCAAGGAAGATTTGAAAAGGGCGAAGACCGAATCGCTGATTTCGTTAATCTTCCTGTCGATTTTCTTTCTATGCTCGGTGGAAAGCGCTCTTTTAGAAATCGTTACTGCGTGGTCCGCCGCCCTTTCGATGCTTTTGCCGGCCAAAACGTAGTTTATGCATTCGCTCGGGTCCGAAAGCTTGAGAGACTGGAGCATCGAATAATCCCTTACTGCGATGTTGAGTTGGCGCGTGACGAAGTGGTAGAAGCGGTCCACCTCATCGTCCCGCCGTATAACGTCTTCGGCCAATTCCCTGTCCAAATTAGTCACCGCTGTGACGGCGTCTTGTAACATGTGATGGGTGATGCTGCCCATCCTTTCAAGGGAAGACCTCACGGGAAGCGTGTCGCTAACGGGCAAGACTTGGGCCAATAATTCAGACGTAGTTTCGCCTATGATTTCAACGCCGACCAGCCACCGCCGTACCCTATCCTTCAACACGCTGACTATCTGAGGCGAATGGGCTGAAAACGTAACCCTTATCCGGTCGTAGCCGTAAAGATATTCGGAGAAGAAAAGCCTGACGAGTTCGTCGGGTTTTTCGTAGCCGGATGCGTTTATGGTGGTTTCGCCGCGGCCTTCACCGTTTCGGCCGAGAATGAGCAAACCCGATGCAAAAGGGACGATTTTGACGGCGTCGAATTTTTTCAGACCAGCTTTTTCCACCCATTCCCGAGGGAGAGAGACGATGTAGGTTGAACGACCTGTTTTCTGGATTCGGCGGATGTAAACGTTTTCCACGGGACAGCATCAATTTACCGGTATATAGAGATGATGCTGAAAAATATTCAAAACCTGCAATCTATATATCATCGGATTCAAACCATCCAATCGCCATGCAAAAAGGTAAAGCAGTATCCACAACATTCGTCGGAGGAGTTGTCGTAGCCCTCGTCATAGGCCTTGTCATCGGACTCGTAGCCGGGCCGCCGCTGCTCGGCGGAGCCCAAACCGTAACCGAGACCTCGATTGTGACCAGAACAGTCGGCGGCGGAGGAGTGGTTACAACGACCGTCACCAGGGAGGTAACCCGCGAAGCAACAGTTACGACCACGGCCAGAGTTACGGTAACGACGACGCCAGCACCGAGACCAGTCGAGCTATCTGGCTCGATAGAGATAGACGGGTCAAGCACGGTATATCCCATTACCGAGGCGGTGGCCGAAGAATTCATGAAAAGGCATCCGAAGGTCGACATAAAAGTGGGCATTTCCGGAACTGGAGGAGGTTTC
>JANWZT010000127.1 GCA_025054515.1 Candidatus Caldarchaeum sp. | reverse complement strand
CTTGACATCTACCCGCTTGACTTTCCCTTCTACGCCTTTGAAGCTACCTTTCATGACCTTCACGGTGTCGCCGACCCGAACCCTTAACGAACGCCTGCCGTATTTATTCCTCAACTCGGGAGAAAGATGGACTGCCAGAAATTTCACGAAAAGGTGGCGTGGTGAGTTATAGCGTCTGAACCTCTGTTTCCTTGGTTTGGAAGACATGTCAACACCCTCATACGATTATGCTGGCGGCGTTGGCTATCCGAGGCCATCTTTCAGCCGCTTCCTTTGCAACGGGGCCTTTGATTTCCGTCCCTTTCAGGTCTCCTTCAGGCGTTACCAAGACTGCGGCGGTTTCTTCGAAAGATATCCATGTTCCGTCGCTTCTCCGGTAGGGCTTCTTCTGCCTGATGAGGACGGCGTGCATAGGCTTTTTCCGCAAATCAGCAGAGCCTTTCTTGACGGTGACGCTCATCATGTCGCCCACAGCTGCTGCCGGCACCCTACGTAGCCTCGCCGTGATCCCGTGAACTTGGATAATTTTCAACACTTGAGCGCCTGAGTTGTCGGCGCATGTGACGAGCGAGCCGAGAACAACCGTCCTCGGAAGGTTGGGCCTTCTTTCGAGGACGCCTACTGCGGCAACTGCTCTCGAACGCTTCGCCATACCTTCACCCCACCTTCTCTAATACAACGAAGCTGATTGTCTTGCTCAAAGGCCTGCATTCCCCCACCCGAACCTTATCACCCACCTCGACGTCTATGCACGGAGGAAGATGCGCGGAAAGACGAGACCTTCTCCTGAGATATCTTTTGAACTTGCGGACATAAACGGTGTGTTCCCGCTCGATCACGACACTTTTGTTCATCTTCTTCTTGTATACGACGCCGGTCAGAAGTATTCCACGGACGGGTAGCTTTCCGTGAAATGGGCAGTCGACGTCGTCGCAGGACGACGCCGGGGGTTTCACCGACAATCCTATGTTACGAACTTCGCTCATGGTCTTACACCTTTCAACAACCTTTCGAAAGGCCTTCCGAAAAGACGAAAGCCCTCGATTTTAACTTCCTTGCCGTTTCCGACCCAGAAAACCGACTGAATCTTAGGAATTACCTTTTCACCATGGTCGGTCGAGATGATGACGGTGTTCTTTGTCTCTCCTACAACCACTCCTTCAAAGAGGTGGTTTCCGTAGGACGCTTTGACGCGTCTCCCCAGCAGAAAAACAGACGAAGTCTTGGTCATTTCTTCTTCAACCTCTTCTCGGTCAAAACCGTGTAGGCTCTCGCTATTGTTTTGCGGAGCTCACGCTTCCTCATCGGGTTCTGAACGGCACCGCCTGTTCCAATTTCAGACACTACCTTCCTCAGCTCGCTCTTCAACTCGTCTATCTTGTCGAGAAGCTCTTTTTCATCCATCTCCCTAAGTTCCTTGGCTTTCAACCTCCTTCACCTTGACCTTAATCTCTTCCGGTAGAGGCGCGTCTGGCGGGTAAATCAAAACCCTAACCCCGAAAAGCCCTGTTTTGAGCAGAACCGATGATTTTCCTTCGAGGACGTAGTTGGTCGCAAGCTCGCCCGACTTCGGGATAAACCCTTCACTGAATTTTTCCGTCCTCGCGCGGGCAGATGTTAGCTTCCCGCTGATGTGAACCTCAACACCTTTCGCCCCCGCCTCCATGATTCGTCGCACGGCCCAGAAGCCAACTCTCCTGTAACGCATACCACGCGCAAGGTCCTGTGCAATTCTTTCAGCCATCACGTATGGATTCAGCTCCGGGACTTCGACCTCTACGACCGTAACTACGGGGTTCTCGACTCCGAACTTTTTCTCCAAATCTTCCGTGATTTCCTTAATCGTCTTCCCCTTAGGCCCTATAACTCTGCTGGGCCTCATCGCGTAGATGGTTACTCTCGTTCCAAGTGGAGTGAAACTGATGTTCACTCCGCCGAAAAGAGCGTTTTTCAGCTTTTCACGCAGATATTCTTCGATGTCCGATTTCTTGATACGTGAAAGAAGGATTTGTTTCACAAGCGTCATGGACTGCTCACCGCCGCCACCTCTATATGCACGTATGTTTTGTTGTAGGGGCTGGAGCGGCCGAAGGCCCTTTCTATGTATTTCGGTGAAACTCGGCCTTTATGCGAAACCGCGTGAACGATTTTCGTCTTCTCCGGGTCAAGCCCTTTAAACTCCGCGTTCGCTTCGAGGCTTTCCAAAAGTTTGAGCACGTGCTTCGAAACTTTTACCGGGAAACCTCCCGGGCCCTTCACACCCGCATGATGGGCACGCTTCTTACTGTAGCGGCCGTACCGGATCATCCGCCGATAATTGATGACATCTTCAAGAAGCTTCTTGGCTTCCGGAATGGTTAACCCCTTTATCGCTTCACAGACCTCCCTTGCCCACTTCGGTGAAACATCAACCTCCCGGAGGCTCGCCCTGACCTCCGACTCCTTCTCTCCAACGACTGTGGAATAGCCCCATTTCGGCATTTTTTGTCTAAATCCTTTCAATTTTTTCGTCAAGTATTAAAGGTATCTCGCTCAAGGCTTAACAACTGGAAGAGAGGACATACGGACGTGGAGATTCGGAGGGCCATCCAGCTCACGGGGGGCAGTTCCTATGCGGTAACTCTTCCCAAAGAATGGGTTGAACGGATGGGGCTGAGCAAAGGTTCGACCGTTTTGCTTAAGCCCACCGAAGACGGCGGCATCGTTGTCTACCCGGAAAAGGTTGTCGAAAAACAGCTTTCAGAAGTTGAAATACCTTTGACACCGGACGTCAACCAACTCATAGTAGGAGCTTATCTCTATGGATACGGCCTGATAAAAATCGTCTCAAAAACGCCCATATCCGACACTCAGTTCGCTGAAATAAGAAAAAGCGTCCGCGGTTTGGCGGGAGCGGAAATAGTGGATGAAACATCCGAAAAAATTGAGATACAAGTAGTTATCGACAGAGAAGTTGTGGCGCCTGAAAAACTGCTACGCCGGCAGCACAACCTCGTTCTCGGAATGACCGAGAATGCCGTTGAAGCGGTTGTTAAAAGAAATGCATCCCTCGCCCGAATCGTCGTTCAAAGGGACGAAGAAGTAGACAGACTTTATTTCACACTCGTAAGAATTCTTCGCTCCGCGGTTTTAGACCCGGCTCTCGCTAAGAAAATGGATGTCTCGCCGTTGACTTTGCTCGATTTTAGGGTAGCGGCAAAATTCATCGAGGACGCTGGTGATCAAGCGGCTGAAATCGGCAAAGAAACTCTGCGAAACATCAAATCTCCCGGTGAAGATTTCCTAACCGAATTCAAAAACCTCGCAAACTTGGTTGTGTCGATGGGCTCAGGCCCGCTCGAAGCCCTCTTCAGCAAAGACCTCAACAAAATCAATCAGGTCACGAATATCAGAAAAGAATTTCTAAGGCGGAGCGAATACTTTCTCAAAAAAATATCCGGGAAAGAAAACTCCGCCTCATTATACAAACTCTATTTCCATCTCGCGAGAATCTGCGAAGA
>JANWZT010000126.1 GCA_025054515.1 Candidatus Caldarchaeum sp. | reverse complement strand
TCCAATCATAAGGGTGCGAAGCTGTTCATCGCGTACACTCCCTGCCCGACCGGATGGGGGTTCGACCCATCCGAGACCGTCAAAATCTCAAAACTTGCCGTCGAATGCGGAATATGGCCCTTGAAAGAAGCGGTTTTCGGCGAAGTCAGACACACGTTCGTCCCCAAAATCCTCAAACCAGTCGAAGAATACCTTCGAAAACAGTCAAGGTATAAACACTTGCTCCATCCCAGAAAACAAGAGGCGATCGACCGAATCCAAGAACAGATATACCAGTACTGGCGAGCCGTCAAAAGCAGGGAAAACATCGAAATCGAAATCCCCAAATTCATCACAGCTCAGAAGTAGCATCGCAGCTTCTTCTTTTGGAAGACGGGCTGGCTTTAATACGGGCATGAAACAACTTCGGTGTAGTTGCTACCGGCCATAACCTTCCTGACGATACTGGCGTTCTCGGTCGTGGGACACTACTTCTTCACAGGCCGACGAATCGAATGGCGCAGCGTCCTCGATCCCATCAGACTTCCATTCATCTTCGTTTTCACCACAGTCGCTTTCGAAATATCGTCAGCAGGTTCTTACGCCGAAACATTATTCGCAATTCTATTGACTGCATCGGTTTTCACACCCCTAACCTCGTACATCGAAAAAAGGAACGTTTCAGCGGGCCGCGTCGCCTACTTTCTCCGAATTATCTTCTATTTCCTCCTCACGGCCGCGATAATTCGCGCACTACAAAGCACGACCATCCACCCAATACTCCCCATATCCTTCGCCATAGCGATCGCCCTAAAATCTAGAGCAGCTATCGACAGAATAGGCAATGTGCTGGCCGCGATGATAATATTGGCCGGCTTATACCTTTCAACCACAATAGCTTTCGAGACGTTCATTCCCGAACTATGGCCCATCGTGATGCCGGCGTTTTTACTCGCCCTTGCATCCACCAAACCCCTTATCTTGGAGAAAAGCAGCCAAGCATTCATTCCCATCCTAATCGGAATAATGGTCTTCGTGTTCGCGGCGATCATTGTGTCGCCGTTTGCCGACCCACAATTCGAACCAGACACGGAGTTCGGGCCTCAATCAATTATTCTATTAGCTGTTGCCTACGCATCGGTGGCTGTTTATCCTCCGTCAGATGACAGAAAAGGCGTTTCAAAGCCTTTTGATTCGCTTCTTCTCGCCGCAGCCGCCAGCCTCGCAGTAGCTGGACCAACTCCGCACCAAGCTCTTGCATCACTTCTCACACCCATCATCGGCCTTCCAGCCATAAACTACAGCACGGCAGTTTTCCAAAACACATTTCAGCTCATCGGCCTATCCGCTGTCGCCGAACTGCTCAAACGAGTCGCACAACTTGCTGAAGTCCTTTTGCAGGATGTAAAACGAAAAACCAGAATACCACCCCAAACAATAACGGTATCCGCGATAGTGTTCGCATTAGTTTCTGCATCATCGACAAGCCTTGCACCCCTGCTTACGGCAGCCGGAGCAGTCAACCTAATGATTCTATCAACCGTCCTTCCGTCAGCGATAAACAACAGGCTTGTACTGATTCCAGCCGCAGTAACCTTGCTGCTTGGCTTCAACGTCGCGGTCTACGGCGTTTTGTCACTGGCAGAGAACTTCACCAGTCCGTTCGACCCCACATACATAGCACGAATTACGTCAACAGCTATGGGCCTTTTGGCAGGGATCGCTGGTGTATGGGTTTTCTCTTCCAACGCGGTTAAAAAAATGAAACAATAGAGCTTTGTGAAAAGCTAGTCGAAAGGCGAAGCCTACTTAAAGAATAAATTCAAGAAACACACAAAATACGATGTGTTTCGAAGGGAAAAACGAAAAATCCTCGCGTTGACCTCTTCCATGGCGATAGCTCTGCTGTTATTGTCGAGCATTCCCAGCCTTGAAGCGCAGCCGAGACAAGGAGGTACGCTGGTTATCGGAATCGCTTCGGAGCCTCCTCACCTTAACCTAAGCGGGCCTCCGACATGGGCGTTCTACCAAATAGCGAGGCAAATCGGGAACACGCTGGTTTCAATCGACCCCCAGACACTTGAATGGAAACCAGAACTTGCCCAGTCTTGGGAGATCAGGAAAGAACCTGACGGTGGCATGACCATTCAGTTCAACCTGGTGAGAAACGCCACTTGGCATGACGGAAAACCGTTCACTTCGGCCGACGTCAAGTTCACATACGAAAAAGTCGCGCCAGTTTTCAACAGCTTCGTAGCGACGATGGTAACGGGATTCCTAAAATCAATAGACACCCCCGACCCCTACACGGTGGTTTTCAGGTTCAACAGAACATGGGCGCCAGCGCTTTATCCCGGATATTTCGGCGGCTCGGGCATAAACATCAGCCCCAAACACCTCTATGAAAACACTGACATCGCAAATAACCCCTACAACACTCAGCCGGTGGGGACGGGGCCGTTCAAATTCAAGGAATGGAAGAAAGGCGAATACATCATCCTCGAAAGAAACCCCAACTACTGGAAGAAAGGCCTTCCATACCTTGACAGAATAATCTTCAGATTGATCAGAACTTCGCCGGGTTTGACGCTAGCTTTCGAAAAAGGCGATATACATTTTATCTGGAACTACGGGCTCGCCACCTCTGACGCCCTAAGCCTCCAAGAAAAAATCGGACTCGGACAACTCGTCGGAAGAAGAACATGGTTCTTCCCGAGCCCCGGCGGCTCCCTTGACGTAGTCGGGTTCAACCTCCATCCCGACGGGCCGGCGCCTCTCAAAGATGTAAGGGTGAGAAAAGCGATAGCAGCGGCCATCGACAGAAAGAAAATCGCCGAAGTCGTGTATTTCAACCGGGTTGAAGCTCTTGACAGCGTTGTTTCGAGCGCGCCGGCGGTTGCAAGGTACAACCCAGGAGTGAACCAGCCGAAATATGACCCTGCGATGGCTGAACGATTGCTGGACGAAGCAGGTTATCGACGGGGTCCTGACGGGACGAGGTTCAAGCTACGGCTCGTGATAGACTCTGTCGCCTATCCGTTCTACCTGAAAGAAGCGGAGTTGATCAGAGATTTTCTGGGTAACGTCGGGATTGCGGTTGAAATCGTGGCCCTCGACACAGCGGCATGGCATGAAAGAGTCTTCCGTAACTGGGACTTTGACATGAGCATCTTCCCGTTCGTGCACGGACCCGGACCCGGGTTCTTCATCAGGTACTACACCGAAAGAGGTATCGTACGGGCTTCTTGGTCCAACGCCATGGGATACAGCAACCCCGAGTTCAGCAAACGAATATTCGCCGCCGAATTCGAAATCGACAGAGAGAAGGAGATACAACTCGTTAGAGAGGCTTTAAGAATCCTCGTCGAAGACCAGCCAGCCGTTTGGACTTGTTCCAGAACGTTTGTCGCAGCGGTGAACACGGAGTTCACAGATGAGCTTGACCCGGGCGCGTGGGAGCATGGGTTAGGAACGGGTTACCTTAACCTTGAAAAAGTCTATTGGGTCAGAGCGCCCGTCCGCGAAGTGACCATGGTCGAAAGAACT
>JANWZT010000125.1 GCA_025054515.1 Candidatus Caldarchaeum sp. | reverse complement strand
CCCCACTACCTCTTGACCTTCTTGAGAGAGCAAGCGAGGACGAACGTCGTCGAATGATCGAACCAGCGCGGACGACATATCCATTATTTTTCCGAAGCTTGTCGGAAACATTTGGCCCATAAGTTTATATGGTTTGGACTGGTCGGTTGACTGTTGGCGGTCTGGGAAAAATGGTTGACGAAAGCCAAGCGTTTCATCGACTATGCTCAAGAAAATTTTCAAGAGACAAGATACGACGCAGCCGCCTTCTACGCTCAGCAGGCCGCCGAAATGCTTCTCAAAGGCATTCTGCTCCGAAAAACCGGTGCGAGACCTTACACCCATTCAGTATCCGAAATGCTCAAGACACTGGCTCAAACCCACGACAAAGAAGTTCCCGAACCGGTGCTGGTCTCTGCCTCAAAGCTCGAAAGACATTATCTATCCTCAAGATATCCCGACTTGGGTATGGTCGAATACAACCGATGGGACGCGGAGGAAGCTCTTCAGTGTCTGAAGGAGGTGTTGAGATTCGTCGACGACTTGGGTGAAGATTACTGAACATCTTTCCCGTGAAAAAGACGAAAAATTCCGGACAATCGTCGAGGGCCTCTGCCGAGAATCTTTGTTGGTCGTTCTTTTTGGGTCGCGGGCTCGGGGCGAAGAAACGCCTTTGAGCGATTACGACCTGTTGGTCGTCAAGACACGGCGTGAAGGAGAAAGGCTTGTAATCAGATGGCCCGCGCAGCTGTTCGTCTTCGGCTTGTCCGAGATACACGACGAGGTCGAGAACCTGAACACCGTTGTTTTGGACGCTTTGACGGAAGGAAAACTTCTTTGCGGCAACCGAGAAACCTTCGAGAAGCTCCGCCGTGAGGCCCTTGAAATGGTCGAACGGAGAAGAATCAGGAAGACTGCGTCGGGTTGGCTTCCCGTCTGAACTTTCTCATCAAAAGGGTTACAGCGTAAAAAGCTACTGAAACAATCGCCCACGTCGAGAGAGCGATGGGACCGAGGCCGGCCAGCTCGCGGGGTAGACCGGTGATGAGTAAGCTTGTGGCCCATACGGCGTTTATCGCTCCGTGGAGAGATGCGGCGGGTAAAGGCTGGATGAAAGTTTTTTCACCATCGCATGCGGTATGGATACGGATGTTGTGAAGGCCGTGAAAAGAAACACTCCCATCAGACGGTTTTCCGGATAGTTGTATCCGAAAAGAACTATGGCGGAGCTATGCCACAGCCCCCATACCACTCCGACCAAAAGCGATGACTTGATGAACCCTATTCCACGTGCTTCAAACCATTCTTGCAGAAAACCTCTCCAGCCCACCTCTTCGCCGAAAGCAAATACAGCGTTTATCGTCAACGCCGCTACGTAAGAATTCACCACAAGTATAACCAGGATGAAGACAGGGTCAAGGGGAATGGGCAGGGACTCGAAAAGTTGTAACAACAGGTTAGGCTGTAAAAACCCCGTCGCATGAAGGAAAACTGCGTAGAGCAGGAGAGCGGCGAAAGCCAGAAGCGGCGACATAAGATATGTTGCGACAAGGACGCCGGTAACGTTTCTCCTAATCCGATACCATCTATAACCCGCGAAAGCCGCCGCGGCCGCCGGCGTATACATTCTCACAAACCCCCACACCAAACCAACAAAAGAATCCGTCAAACCACCTCCGACAAACACCACCACATCCACCAAGAAAGCAAGCCCAAAACTCAACACCAAAAACTTCACAAAACTTCCCACCACAAAACACCGCGACAACAATAGCCCCGGTGGGATTTGAACCCACGTCGCCGGCTCCAAAGGCCGGCATCCTTGGCCGCTAGACGACGGGGCTGCATGTCTTGTTTTGTTTTTCCGGGTTTTATTTTTTTGGTCGGTTTCTCTTCATAGTTATATTGCGCGTTTTGGGCTCAACCGTAATGTCTTGGGCTTCTCGGTTGGCTAAAATTGGTTTCGGGTTGGCTGTTTTGGGATTGCTCTTGGTTCCGTTGGTTTTTCCCGTTGACGCTCAAGCTGGTACAAGGGTTACGACGACCACGAGAGCTCCTGAAAGATGCATGTGCATGATGGATTTGAGCACGGGTTCGATCGATTTTACGGCTAAGCCGGCGGGGTCGCGTGAAAACCCCGTCACAACCCCTCTCGACTGGGTTGTAAGACTTCCCGACAGGACACTGGACAGGCCGTGGGTAGTTAACCCCGTGCCGGGTGCGTGGCATTCGGGGCCGCCGGTCGGGTCGAGGGCCATGTGGATTAACCCCTACAGGCCTGAAAACAACCTACCGCCTAGCACCGCCCCCGCGAACACCAACTTCACCTACAGCATCGTCTTCACCGCTCCATCACCCGGACGAATCTATCTGCGGGGAGGTTCCGACGACCCTGGATGGATATATCTCAACGGTGTTTACACGGGCGTCAACATCCCCGGATACGCTCTTTGGCCATCCCAGCCTGGATGGTGGGTGATAACGGTTTCGGCGGGCATAAATAACCTGACAGCCGTGGTCACGAACATTCCCGGAAACAGCCCGACAGGCCTTCTCGTCGAAGCATTCTATTGTTCTGATGAAGCTCCGCCGGCCACCACGGTGACGGTAACCACAACCACGCGAGTGCCCGGCACCACCGAGACGAGAACGGTAACGACTACGGCGACCACAAGCCTTCCAGCTACCACCGTCACGACGAGAATAAACCAAACAACTACGGAAACGAGGACTGAGACCGTGGTGAGCCCGACGACGGCCACTGTGGTGTCTGCTACGACGAAGGAGGTGCCGACGACGGTTATCAGCGCCACCACCGTGAAAGAGCCAACGACGACAACTCAAACGGTTGAACAGGTCGTGCGGGTTACCACGACATTCTTAAGCGTGGTTGGTGAGATCGATGGGGACGACTTGTTCCAGATTTCACCGCTGGCCGGGGCCATCATCGGCGGGCTTGCAATCACTGTCGCCGCGATGGGAGCTTACCTTGTAATCAAAACCAAATCGTCGCCGCGCTAAAATCCTCTTTCATTTACGGTGTGCTTCCGCTGAAGCGAAGGTTACTTGGTCGATGCTGTGGACTGCTGCTCCGAGCTGTTTGACCGTGTTGGCGACTGTTTCGTAGTTGAGCGCGTTTCCTTCAACGGTGAGTTTGACGGTTTCTGTGTCTGCGTCCACTTCGATGATGGCCACGTCGACCCTCGTCACGCCCTTAACGCTGGAGAGAGCTTGCGCGAACTCGACCATGTCGGGCTTGTGTGGCTTCAGCACGTCGAGGACGAGACGCGTCAGCACCAGTTCGTGTTTTTCCGGCATTTTTCTTTGGGACAACCTGTGTCAACATGGTTTTTGTTTTTATTATGGTTAGTGTGAAAAATGTTATCTTTATATAGAGTATTTAGAGGGGCGGCGAGGCGGTTTTCGCCGCAGTTCTATATTTTAAATGGTCTTCTTAGGTAAAGTTATTTATCTATAACGGAGTTATAATCTATGTGCCGCCGGCTCTACGCTACGCCATAACAGGCCCACCCAACGTCGGCAAATCATCCCTTTTCGTA
>JANWZT010000124.1 GCA_025054515.1 Candidatus Caldarchaeum sp. | reverse complement strand
GTTTAGCACCGTAGACGTCCGTTCGGGGAATGATTCGTTCGTTGCAGAAGGGGCATGGCTCGGTCATGTTGCTGGTTTAGCGGTTGATGCTTAAAGGGTTTTCGGGATTGTGCGTGTTTTTCGGAAACCCTTTTTAATGGATGGCAACCCCTCGCGTCTGGGATGCGTTGGACATACCGTTACGAGTATGAGGTGCCGGTGACGACCGGGGAAGCTTACGGGTTTTTCCGGAATGTTGAGAACATGGGAAAGGTCTGGCCCGCTGAGATGAGGATGAAGCTCGTATCCGTTGAAGGAAACATCTACACCGTCAGCTTCTGGTTTCTCGGCCAGCCCTACACCACCAAGTTCAAAATCGAAGACCAGCCCGGCATGAAACAATACCACGAAACCCTTGACTTCCCGTTCGGCAACCTCAGGCACAGCATCGAAATCGCGCCTTCGGGCATCGGAAGCAAGGTCGTCGAAAACCTCGAACTCAGCTCAGGCAACCCACTGGCGGGATACTTTTTCCGGAAAATCCTCGACTACCGGCATCAAGCCATCAAACACAGCCTCGGAGCCGGTGAAAAACCCGTCTACAAAGACCCCTTCAAAATCAGCACCGCCGCCGGCAACCTGATAAGCCTTGTCGGAAGCGCTGCCGCCTACGCCTTGATTTTGCTAACTCCTCCGCTTTTCCCCGGCTCGCGGCTTATCGTTGGAGTGGTTGCTTTCGCTTTGCTGTGGTTCTTCACACACGACCTCGCCCACTTCGTCGTCGGAAGAATCGCAGGCATAAGGTTCAGCAACTACTACATCGGCCTCAGCAACATCGTAAGATTGCCCATCCTGCCCAAACAGTTCAAAACCCTTCCCATAGCTCTCGGCATCAAAATCGACCGACAAGCGAGCAAAGCAACGCCACGTGGGTACGCCGCGATGTACGCCGCAGGCCCCCTCGCATCCATGCTCTTCCCACTCACCATACCAATCATCATCCTCAACAACAACCCGGCAAGCACAGCAGGCCTCCTACTCCTATTATTCGCAGTAGCCAACATCATATTCACATCAATTTTCAGCCCCAAAGCAGGATGCTTCGCGAAAGCAGCCAAAGCACTACGCAAAGCCGCTAAACCAACTCCCCAACCATCCTAACCTTCTCGGACAACCAAATAACGGCATCGGTAAACCTCTTATTGAATTTCGGGGAGAGCACGCTGCATGTGAGAAATTGCGATAAACCAACCGACGTAATCTCATTTTTGAGTAAAATCGAGTCTCTTGTTTTTTCTCTGGAGTTTGGCGATGAGTGGTTTGTGTTTTTCTCTTGCCGCGGCTATGTTGAGGAGGACGGCGGAAAAGTAGAACCAGAAGACCCGCGGCGCGTCGGCTCTGTTCCACCAGCAGTCGCAGAAAAAGAACGTCATCCATAGGTTTAACGCTATCACGGCTCCGACCGCTGCGGCAGCCCTCGCATAAACTCCCAGCAATATCATCAAGCCGACGATTGTTTCAGCCACGGTTACGGCTATGGCGACGGCTTCCCATGATGGGGCCATGTTTCGGAGGATGTCGCCGTAGACTGGGATGTAGTTTCCCGCGGCGGCGGTCGTGAAGAGGTCTCGGACCCAGCTTCTATCTATCCAACGTTGGCCGGCGAAGAAAAGCCAGAAACCTGCTATTGAGAAACGAAGCAGCAGAGCCCATCCTGCGAGAAGCTTGGACATATGGTTTAGCTTGGTAGAAGCGGCAAATGTGTTTTGCGATGCTTCGAACGGTTTGTTCTACTGTTTAGAAATATATGATTTCTGGGCTGTGTAAGGTTGATGAAAACGTGGCTGGTTGTTGTTTTGGTCGGGATGGCGGCTGTTTTGACGGCGGGTGTTGCTGTGATGGGTTTGCTGACGGTGGCTGATAAAGACGGCGATAGGCACGGCGTCGCCTTGGTGCTGGACAAATCCGAGCTTTACAAAAACCAGCGGACGCTTACATACACAATCGTCAACAACTCGCCGGACGTCATCAGCTTCGGAGCGCCCTACGACATCCAGATAAAGAAGAACGGCGAATGGGTTCAGGTCGAATGGATGAAAGACCTTGTCTGGATAATGATTCTCTACACCCTTGAGCCGGGCAAATCCTTCAGCCAGACCATCGAACTCCCCAAGGACATCGAGCCAGGCCATTACAGGCTCGTCAAAGAAATCACGGTGGAGAAGACCGGCGGAAAAATGGTTTTGACGGCTGAATTCGAAGTTATCGGCAGCTGATGGATGCTACGGATTTTGTGCATGCGTGAGTGGTTCGCCGCATTTGACGCAGAGCTCGGCCGCGGCTGGGTTGGTTTCTCTACATCTGCTGCAGACGTAAGTCTCCGGAGGAGGTTCGGCGGTCTGAGTTGCGGCCGGCGGCTGGGCGGGTTGTTTGGGTTTTTTGCGGAGGAATGACGCTCCGAGGGCGATGACCGACGCCCCCCACATAGCATAGTAGCCGGTTCCCCATACGGGGGCCGGGATTTCAGGCGGGAAAAAAAGGTAGACGGCGGCTGTCACGATGGCCATTCCGGACAACCCCAAAACACCGGCTCCCAGCGGGAAAACTCCTACGATGCCCGCTGCGACCAGCAGAATGAAGGAAACCACGAGCGCGTAGGCCAGAGAGACGATGGCCGGGTCGCCTAAATTCGGGATGATTCCGATGTTTTCGACGAGAGGTAAACCGATTTCGAGGAAAGTGGTCGGCGGGTTGGTGTCGAACGGTAGAAACACGATTGAAAAAAGAATAACCAATCCCATCGCCAATCCGACGATACGACCGATATGAACCAAAAGAATTCAATCTTGTTGTTCAATAAGACGTTAAAAACTCTTCCTTGGTAAAATGATTTCACCGCTTTGCCAAAGCTGTGAAAACCATGAACAACCCCGCGGCGATCAGAAGCAGGCCGACGAGCTCGACGAGAAGCCTCCAGCTTAAGGCGACGCCGACAACGGCCAGAACGACGCCGGACACTAAGAACACTACTCTTTTCACGGTTTCATGTTGTCGGCGGTCATTATTTAGATGAATAGGGCCAGCGTCTTGGGGTCTGAAGCGATTTCGAGGAAAGTGGAGGCCCCGATGATGTCGTCAACGATTTCGACCAAGTCTTCTTTACGGAGGCCGAAGAGGCTCATCGTCGGCGAGCAGGCGTAAATCTTCACGCCATTCTGCTTCGCCATCTTCAGCATGTCAAACAGGCTGGGCATTCCGCCTTTGCTGAGAAGCTGCTCCAGCTGCTCCTTGCTCACTCCGAGGTCGACCGACGGCCCGATTGTCTGAGCCGTCTGCTTCGTCAAAAGCTTCATCCCCCCGAACGTGAAGTAGACGTAAGCCTCCTTCCCTTGCGCAACAGCAGTCGTTGCAAGGATTAGGGCGGGGTAGAGGCCGTCGGCTGTTCCACGGCTTGCGACGATCACCAGCCTGTTTTTCTCCTCAGCCATCTTCACTTCACCCTCTCGATGAGAAACCTGTAGACGACGGGTTCGGAGCCGACTGCCTCGACGGACAGGAGCTTGTTTCCCGTTT
>JANWZT010000123.1 GCA_025054515.1 Candidatus Caldarchaeum sp. | reverse complement strand
CATCAGCTGTCCACCAACATGTGAGAAATGTCGACGACGAAACCCTTGAAAAACTCAAAAGAAACAACGGAGTCATAGGCGTAACATGCATCGAGCCAACAATAGGCAGAGAAGCTACATGCAAAAAACTCGCAGACCACATCATCCATGTCTACCAAACGATAGGTTGTGAACATATCGCCCTCGGCACCGACTATTTCGGACTGCTTAACATGCGCGAGCCCGAAGGCCTCGAAGACATAACTAAAATTGACAACCTCTGGAAAGAGTTGTTTTCAAGGGGGTTGAGCGAAGAAGAGGTTGCAAAAATAGCCTACCGGAACATCATGCGAGTTGTCGAAGCCAACGCTCGGAAATGGGTCGATGAATACCCAAACATTTAGCCCCGACATCTCGATTCCGGCGCTGAATTTTGATGACGATCGTCTTGAAGTTTAATTCGTAAATTACTCCATGCGAAAAGGGAACTACGCCAATAAGGGACGAAGCTCATAGATGATTTGAAAAGGCAGTTAACGATATGCAGAAAGCTGAAATCCTTTACAGGAATTGTAGGCACAACGCGAGCTGTTTCTATGCTCATCTGTCCGGTGAAAAAGTCGACGAAGCACCTGGGGGTCACAGCATTCGTGCTCTGCTTCAACTATGCGTCGAGAAAACGTGAAGCTCAGAAGCCACATCCCTACTGAAATACGATAGATAGCTAGATAGACATTACGTCCCATCTAGATACCCAAACGTTCACCCCAGCGGAATAGCTTTCGAAGCCTATGACGTCAGCACCGCCGCGAAGAGAGCCACTGTTGTCGGGAGGTTACGCCCATCAATATGATGAAGATGTCGAGGGCTCGTGTGGTTGTTTTCTCGCCTTTGCCCAGCGTTTGGGTAACTGTGTAGCCGCCGTAGCTGACTTGGACGGTGTATTGTCCGCCGAATTTTTTAGGGGAGGTTGCTTTGCCCGACGGGTCGGTCGTAGAGGATGAAATTCCACTCCATCTCCATACAGCTCGACTACAGCACCGGCCATCGGCTGGCCGGCTGAGCCCTTGACGAAGACCGTAACGTCGTAGATGTTAGCGACGATGGTCGTGGTGGATTTAGAAGAACATGACGCGTTCTTCGCCAACTGGGTAACCGTCCTTGCTGACCGAAAGCCTGTATTCGGTGTCGAGTGGGACGGAAAGGGCCACAACCCTGCCGCTGATGTCGGTTAAACCCTACGACAACTCCTCGAGTAAAACTTCAGGTCCCGCCACGGGCCGCCCCAAATCATCCAACACCGTTATCCCTACATCGTCAACCGGCATTACCAAGGTTCCTCTACTCTGAATTCCAACGGCCGTATCCCTGACTGTTGTTTCGACGGTTTCTCCGAAAAAGCTCTTCCAAGAGGCTTTGAATTCGTAGACCACCCTCACCGATTTCCTCCTAAGCTCGCCGACCCAAAACCAATCGATCGACTTCGTCCGGTCGCACCGTACTTCAGTTTACGAACCGTCTTACAAACATCCAACGCTAACAAACCATGTCTCCCAGAAGAGTTTTAATATTTTGTATGAATCCTTTAACATCCATGACGTTGGACGACGCGCTGCTTTTACGTATATATCGGGATATGATGCTTGCGCGGTTGTTCGACCAAACTATGGTTAGGCTTCAGCGGGCCGGAAAGATCGCCGCCTATACTTCCTCCGAGGGACAGGAGGCCATCTCCGTAGCTGCCGCCCACGCCGCAAGGCCTTCCGACTGGATTTTTCCGACATATAGGGAAACCGGCGCATTCGTAGCTCGCGGAGTTCCGCTCGAGGTTTTGGCGGCTAGACAGCTGGCGAGGGCCGGCGACCCGTTGAAAGGGCATGAAGTGCTCCTTTTCGGGGACAGGCGGTATCGTGTGGTTACTGGGCCGGGCCCTGTTGGTGCTCATGTTCCTGTCGCCGTGGGGTTTGGGTTGGCCGCGAAAAGGAAGGGTGAAGACACGGTTGTACTGGTTTTTTTCGGGGACGGCGCCACTTCCAAAGGTGACCTACATGAAGGATTCAACTTCGCCGGCGTTTTCAAAGCACCGGCTGTGTTCATCTGTCAAAACAACCAGTATGCTATATCCGTACCCGTTTCATCTCAGACAGCTTCAGAAAACATCGCCGTCAAAGCAGAGGCCTACGGGATGGCCGGGCGCGTCGTGGACGGAAACGACGTTTCAGCAGTCTACGGAGCTGTTTCCGAAGCAATTCAAAAAGCACGATTAGGTGAAGGCCCGACCTTAGTCGAGGCGTTCACCTACAGACTCGCCGCCCATTCTACAGCCGATGATCAAACAAAATACAGGCCCATGACAGAGGTAGAGAGATGGCGGAAAAACGACCCGCTCATCAAGTGCAGAAACCTTCTTATCAGACGCAATATATGGGATTCGGAAAAAGACCAGACACTCCGACAAGAGCTCGCCCACCTCGTATACGAGAAAATTGAAGCAGCCGAAAAAATGCCACCGCTTCACCCTCTGACAATCTTTGAAGATGTTTACTCAGCTAACATGTGGCACTTGGATGAAGAGAAAAAAGAGCTTGAACGACTAACCAAGCCGTAATTCCGCCCCAGAAGCAAAAAAAGGGTGGGATTAAGCGACTTTAAAGGTCTCGGGAAAAGCTGCGATTCAACCGTAGAGGTAGCAGGCAATTCGATGGCTGTCGCCCCTGTTCACGAAGTCGGGATGTCGAGCAAAACATTTTTCAGAAGCGAAGGGACATCTCGAAGAATAAATGCATCCGACGGATTTCTTCTCCTCATCGAAGTCAGGAATGCGCGGGTTCCAGCCGATAAACGGGTCAGGCACAGATTCAATTAAGGACTGGCTGTAAGGATGAAGAGGGTTCTTAACTACTTCCCCGGCCAACCCCTCCTCGACAATCTTCCCACCATACATCACCAATACTTTGTCGCTGATGTAATTGACTACCGCGACGTCGTGCGAAATAAACAAAATTGAGAGACCATACCCTTCTCTTACTTCTTTCAGTAATTTGAGTATCTGCATCTGTGTTGAAACATCGAGCGACGAGGTTATTTCGTCAGCTATGATAAGAGAAGGCCGTAACGCAAGAACCCGCGCTAACGCAACCCTCTGTCTCTCGCCTCCGCTCATCTGATGTGGATATCTCTCTGAATAGCTTTTCGGCAAACCAACAGCTTCCAGACATTCATGCACGGAAATTTCGTTTTCCAATCCGTAAAGTCTTATGACGTCGCCGATTATGCTCTGAACTTTTCTTCGAGGGTTTAGAGAAGAGTATGGATTCTGGAAAACAATCTGAACCTTTCGACGATAATCCAGCAATCGTTTGCCCTTGACATGTGAAACATCACCTCCGTCACAGAGAATGCGACCTTCGTCAGGCTCATAAATTCTTGCTATTGTCTTCCCTAAGGTGCTCTTCCCACTACCGCTTTCGCCTACAACTCCGACTACCTGGTTCCTCCTAACCTCGAAGGACACATCGTTAACAGCGAAAAACCTATGGCGTCTTCGTCGGACAAGGTCGACGACGTTTCTAACCGGTTCAGTAAAGCTCTTTTTTAGATGCTCCACATATAACATGATTAAGCACCCATTGTTCCGCTCCTTAGTGAGGGTATTGACGCGAGTAACATCTTGGTGTATTCATGTTGCGCC
>JANWZT010000122.1 GCA_025054515.1 Candidatus Caldarchaeum sp. | reverse complement strand
ATCACCGTAAACATGTTTCGCGTATAGACATCTTGTCGTTGGTTCGGAGGATTTTCGCCACCAACTGGTTGACCGAGGAAACCGTTTCAACACCTTCGATGAATCCTGCTTCGGCGGCGAAGGTGTATGACGGTAGTTTGTTTTCGACGGCCTTTTGCAGTAGCTCGATGTTGCGTAGGTTTGCTTCCCCTATCGGCGGCGATGTGTAGACGACGGCGTCTGACTGGAGCATTTTTCTCAAGGCCTCTTGGTATGATGTGTCGCTGATTTTGGTGAAGGGTTTTTCGGCTATGGTTTCGAGGCCCATCGAAACCGCTACATGGTGGTCTATGTCGTTTTGGTGGAGAACGCCGGTCGAAACCCTAATCCCCGCTTTCGACAAGGCCCTGTAGACTTTCGAGCCGGTGCCACCGCCCGCTATGACGAAAACGTGTTTTCCATCCTCGTCCGAGTTTGCTCGCAGCTCTATGGAGAACGTGGTCGGCGAGAGATGAAGTTCGCTGTTCAAGCCGAAGGCTTTTTGAAATCTCGGGTCTTGAACGAGTTCGTCAACGTCGTCGAAGACGGAAACCCGTCCAGCTTCTACGAGGATGATTTTGTCGGCGAAACGGAGGGCCAGCTCGATTTCATGGGTTGACGCGATGACGGAAATCTTCTCGGCATGTGCCACCTTTCTCAAAAGGAGGATGATTTCGATTCGTGATTTGGCGTCGAGATGTGTTGTCGGCTCGTCGAGTATCAGAATTTCGGGTTTCTGCGCCAAGGCCCGGGCTATCATCATCCGTTGGAACTGGCCGTCGCTGAGCTCGGCTGCTTTTCTCCCGCGGAGATGAAGTATGCCTGTCTTCTTCAACGCTTCTTCGACGGCTTCTTTGTCGCGTTGTGCGAGGAAGTGGACTGGCCCTGTCCAAGGATAGCGGCCTAAGGCAACCACTTCTTCGACGGTGTTCAACCCTGTTTCGGGCCTTCCCGTGAAAACGGCCGCGACATGCCGTGCCCTCAATCGACTATTCATCCCGAAAATTTCCTCGCCTGATAGGTAGACGGTGCCGGCCAAAGGCTTGATAACCGCCGCAAGTGTTTTGAGAAAGGTTGATTTGCCGGATGCGTTGGGGCCGATTACCACGTTGAATTCGCCGGGCAGTAGCTGGAGCTCTATGTTGTCGACGACGACGTTTCGGCCGTAACCCGCCGCGAGGCCTTTGGCCTTCATCATGTCAGTTTTCCTCCTCTGACTAGAAGAAGGATGATCAACGGTGCGCCGAAAATCGATGTGATGGCCGTTATCGGTAGGTCGAGGGGTGGCATGATGTTTCTCGCGGCTATGTCGGCGACTATTCCGATTGTTGCTCCCGCGAGTCCGGCGAGAGGTATGATGACGCGGTTGTCGCTGGTGTTTGAGAGGTATCTGGCGAGATGGGGTGAAGCGAGGCCGATGAAGCCGACGGGCCCGGAAACAACCGTCGCAGCCGCGACCACCGCAGAAGCAGCGGCCACGGACATCACCCTCGCCCCCTTCACCCAAACACCCATCGACGAGGCCGCATCATCGCCGAAAGCCAAGGCGTTCAAAGGCTTGGCCGCAAACAACGAGACGACAAAACCCACGGACAGAAAAGGCAAAACTTTTTCAAGCACGCTCCATTTGGCTGCGGAGAAGGAGCCGAGCGTCCAGAAACTGAAGGCCCTCATGATTTCGACGTCGGAAGTCGTTACTATGAGGGTGGTGAGGCCTGCGTTGAGGTAGCCGATCATCACGCCGGCGAGTACGAGTCCGACGATTGTCCGAGTTAGTGATGAAAGACCTATGACGAGGAATGATGTTGCAACCGCTCCCGCGGCTGCTGCGAAATATAGCGCGTAGGGGTCGTAGGCTGTCATGTGTCCGAGCCCGATGCCGAGGACGAGTGTCGCGGCTATGGCGAGGGATGAACCGGATGATACGCCGAGGACGAAAGGGTCGGCGAGAGGGTTTCGGAAAAGTGATTGAAGCAGAGCTCCCGCAATTCCAAGCGAAAAACCCGTCAACAAAGCCGCGAAAGTTCTGATTAGACGAATGTCCACGACGACGGATAGAAGCGACGAATCACGCTTGAATCCCGTCAGATATAGGAATACATCATGTGGAGCGATTTTCACGCTTCCGACGACAAGTGCGGAAGTGAAAGAAGCGAAAAGAAAAGCTGAAAAAAGAGGGAAAACCCAGTAACGCAACGATTTCACCGGAGCGGTGAAAACATCTCCATCTCTATGTCGAACTTCGTCGGATAGAGGATTTCCGCGATTTCGTTGAACCATTTTTCCGGCTCGTACAGAGACAGCTGGAAGATGTTCGGGTTGTACCGGTATACTCTGTTTTCGCGGACGGGTTTCGTCTGGGATAGCTGGGGAATTTCCTTCAACAGAGCATCGACTGAAACTATCAAATCGGTGGAGAGAACTATGACGTCCGCGTCGACCGCCCTCGCGACCAGCTCTTCGACCGATACCGTCGCCGAACCCGTTGTTTTGAGGTCTTTGAAGACGTAGACTGCCCCGAGTTCCTCAAGGGCCTTCCCCACGTAGCTGCCGCCGCCGGCGACGTAAACCGTTCCACGGAAAACCGAAAACCAAACAATTTTCATCTGCTTTTCGTATCCTTTTTCCACGAGATGTTTGGCTCTGTCCGTCGTATAGACGTAGTTTATTTCGACTGTGCGGAATATTTTTTCGGCGGCGTCTTCGAGGTTGAAGAAGGCGGCGACGAATTTTATCCATTCAAACCTTCCGAGAGGATGTGTTTCAAGATATTCGGAGTTGACGACGTAGGGAAGTTTGAGTTCGGCGAGCTTTGAGATGACGGGGTCGCCGGGGAAGGTGTATATCATCACGAGGTCGGGTCGTAGGGCGAGAATTCGTTCATAGTCCGGTGAAAAGGCGCTTCCCACGTCTTTGATGCGTCCGTCGGCGAGTCTCCGCGCGACTTCGGGGAAATACCATTCATAACTCTGGCCCCACATGATGCCGGCGACACGGTCAAGAACTTCTGGAGAATATTCGCGGAGCCTTTCGAGAACGGCGACATGGGTCGATGACTGGAGCAGAACCTTTTCAACGGGCGTCCGGACGACGAGGTCGGCTTTTATCTGCGGCACAGGCGCTCCACGCGGCACCAAAAGAATGGTCCGGTTGATTCCGTCCCTCAACAGCGTATAGCCCTGATGTCTTTCGAGTGTGAAAAGCTTGGCATATTTCACCAGCGGCTCACGCGGCTCGACCGTCGCCGTCACCGTCTTCATCTCGGTCCGGATTGTCGTCACCGTGGAAAATATTTGCTCCTTAAAAGTCGACACCACCGTTTGGACGGAAGTTGTCTGACCGAGCAAAAACCCGGAAAGGAGGCCGGCGACGAGGATAAGCGACGTTAGGGCGATTGTTGTTTTTCGGAATGTCATGTGGATGGATAATCCATCCAATATATAAATATTCACAAAAAAATAACACAAACAACCAGATGAAAACAGCTGTGTCATGGAGTAGCGGAAAAGACAGCGCCATGGCCTTGGAACATGCTCTCCGCGGCGGTGAATTCACGGTTGTTGGTTTGCTGACGACTTTTACAGAATCCTTTATGCGTGTGAGCATGCACGGTGTAAGAGAATCTCTCGTGGTAGAGCAGGCCCGTTCGGTAGGCCTTCCTTTGTTCAAAGCCTA
>JANWZT010000121.1 GCA_025054515.1 Candidatus Caldarchaeum sp. | reverse complement strand
TAGCTCATGTAGTAGGGTAGAACCCAACTTTGCGGCCAGGGGTCGTATTTTACCTCTTTCTTCATCACATGTAGTTGCGCGAGCTGGTAAAGCGGGATTACAAGACCTTTTTCAACAACCCACCGTGAAGCTTGGCGGGATGCGGCAATTCTCTTCTCTTCGTCTCTTTCGAGGAAGACAGGGTTTAGAACTTCTGTCGCCTGAGCCATTAATCCCGAATAGTCTCGAAGGTTCGCCGCCCGCAGACCACGCCATGTTGAGAACGGAGAGTTCGGCCATTGGGAATAGCCAACCGAGTTGACAGGGTCGCCTGTTGCGTTCGACCATATGTAGAAGTGTGCGTGTTTCATTTTTCCTGTGTTACGCAGCTCGAAATGTTGTGCGATGGTTATTACCTCAAGCTCAGCTTGTATTCCCACTTCAGCCCACATGGCCACGATAGCTTGCATGACTTCGTAGTCCCGCGGGAAAGAGCCTCTGAAGGTCGCCGCAGTTATCTTGACTGGGTTGGAACGGGAATAGCCTGACCGTGCAAGAAGCTCAGAAGCTTTAGATGGATTGTATTCAAAGGTGAACGTGGGGTCGTGTGCCCTATAGCCGGGAGCCTCTGTCGTGTGTACGACACGTCCGTGTCCATTGAGGATGTTTTTGACTATAGCCTCTTTGTCTATCGCATAGTGCATGGCAAGTCTTACGTTTTCGTCTCCCGTCTCGGGATAGTAGGTCGGAATCATAAGGATGGCTACATCTGTGACTAGTTGTGAAACAGCACGGAGAGCCGTGTTCTGTGACAGCCTTTGGAAATCGTTAATGTCTACTTCCAAGGTGTAATCCGATGTCCCAGCCTCTATCTCCACGGCACGCGACCTCGGGTCAAGAACTTCCTTGAAAACAACTTCCTTAATGGGTGCAGCCCCTCTCCAGTAATCTTCAAACCTCTCCAACTCGAGTATGCCGGGCCTGAATGATTTCACCTTGTAGGGCCCGCTCCCCACAGGGTTGCGGCCGAAATTATCTGGGCCTAATCTTTCCCATGCGTGCTTCGGCACGACGAAGGCATCGAGGAATCCCAGCCAAGCGATGATTGAGGGGTCGTATCGGGAAAGGGTTAACCTGACCCGCCGTGGCCCAGTTATCTCTATTTTGCTGATTACTCCCCATACGCCCGCATAGGCGTTAGGCGGTGTTTTCATGGTCTCTAAGCTGAAAGCAACATCTTCGGCGGTCAGCACGGTGCCATCATGAAATTTGATTCCCTGTCTAACCTGTAGGTCCAAAGAAGTTTTTTCGGGACCCCATTCCCAGCTTTCGATGACGCCCGGCAACTGCATAAGGTCACGGCTCTGGGACAGGAATCTGTCGTAAATTGTTGCCATCGGCGATTCCACTGGTATGTTTCGGCTAAATCGGTAGGGGTTTAGGGTAACCATTTCAAAGGGCCATGCTATCACCAGCCGAGTAGGTCGGGCCGCGACTGTTTCACGAACCGTTGTCGTCAAGTTGACGGTCTGTGTCTGGACTTGGGTCACTGTTCTCGTCACTGTCGCTGTGGCTGCCGCCTGTGTCACGGTTTTTTCAAGAATCCGTGACTGCGAGCTACCGAGGAAATATCCGCCGACACCGAAAACAACAGCAGACGCGATTCCCGACCCGAAGTTTATCAGGAAATTACGTCGGGATGTTTTATCACTCACGCATGCAACGGCTGAGACATACTTTTATAGTTTTCCTATACTCTACACATCACTAATGATTGTAAAAAGAGGTTTCATCGAAACTCCCGAAGGACAGATTCATTTTCGTAGTTGTGGCGCCGGCGACCCTGTAATAATGCTCCACCAAACACCCCGCTCATCCGCAGAATTCGAGTACGTACTACCCATCGTTGGAGAAAAATTTCAAGCCATAGCAGTCGATTCAGTCGGGTTTGGAGACTCTTACAGGTTTGTAGGTGAAATAACAATAGAGAGGATAGCCAGAGGGGTGTCGGATTTTCTTGATGCGGTTAACTTGAAAAAAATACACTTGGTCGGTCATCACACAGGGGCGGTGGTTGCTGTGGAGATAGCGTCAACTCAGCCCGAAAGGGTGAAAACCCTAGTTCTGTCGGGTTGCCCTTACATCGACGAACAAGAGAGGCAGCGACGCAAAGGGAAGGAAGTCGTCGATACCTTTCATTCGTCGATGGATGGCTCGCATCTCATCGAGTTATGGCGTGGGCGACAATCGTTTTATCCCGCGAATCGGCCAGATCTGCTCGATCGCTTCATAATCGATGCATTAAAGGCCGGCAAAAACGCTGCCGAAGGACACATAGCAGTCGGCAAATACGAAATGGAGAAGAAAATCAACCTCATAAAATGCCCTACCCTAATCATCGCACCCAAAGCAGACCCCTTCGCCATGCCCTTTGTTTCAAAACTACGAAACCAAATCACCAACTCTAGGGTAGTTGAAATCGAAGGAGCCACCGTCGCACTACCTGAACAACTTCCGGACGAATTCGCCAAGGTCGTAATGGATTTCCTTGATACTGTAGGCTGAGCGATTATGTATGAGCAGGGCGAGAACATCTCCACTTTAGCCGTTCTTTTGCACAAGAAAAGGGAAAAAAACGGTTCAAAGGTCGCCGTAAGAACCGGTCGACAAGAAATCACCTACGAGCAGTTAGATGAGGCTTGTTCAAAGGTCGCCGGTGGTTTAACACGTTTGGGTGTTCGTAAAGGCGACCGCATAGCCGTTTACATGCCCAACTCCGTCGAATTTCTCTACGTCTGGTTCGGCGCGATGAAAATTGGGGCAGTTCTAGTTCCGCTCAACATCTCTTTAAAAGGCCTATTGCTGAAACATCTGATAGACGATAGCGAGGCAAACACGATAGTAGTTGGCAAACAGCTGCTGAATAATTACCTCGAAATCAAACATCAGCTTGATAAGGTGAAAAACCACATTACAGACGCGGATTATGAAGGATTTCATCCACTTTCTCTTTTAACCGACTCCGAAAAACAATTGACCCAGCCAGCCGATGTATCACCTAAAGACCCGGCGACCATCATGTATACATCGGGGACTACCGGCCATTCAAGAGGAGTGGTATTACCCCACAACGCATACATCAACACAGCCCTGACAAACTCCATGATATGTGAGGCCCGACCAGAGGATGTTCTCTACAGCACAGTTCCATTTTTCCACACAAGCGGACAACTGCAGATTGTCTTGCCTGCGTTGCTCAACGATTTGACAGCAGCTTTCGACCCTTGGTTCCATGCTTCGGAATTTTGGCGAAACGCGACCCACTATGGGGCAACTGTTATATTTCTGATAAGTTCGATGGTGAACATCCTACTTAAACAGCCAGAATCCGAATTCGACCGAAGCCACAAGGTTAGGGTGGCCATGACTGGAGGGGCTACGGGGGAGATTTGGAGAATGTTCGAAAAACGCTTTGGGGTGAAGGTTCTTGAGGGATATGGCATGACCGAGACATGCGCCATCGCCATATTCAATAGAGGAACGGATGTAAAAGTTGGCTCGGTCGGTAAACCGCTTTTACATTTTGAAATGGCTGTTGTCGATGATGACGACCGCGAGTTGCCGCCCGGGCAGGTTGGGGAGCTGGTCATCCGGCCCCGCAAACCCTTCGTGATGATGCTCGAATACTATAAAAGACCTGACGAAACCGTCAAGGCTTGGC
>JANWZT010000120.1 GCA_025054515.1 Candidatus Caldarchaeum sp. | reverse complement strand
CATCGTTATGCCGCGGTAAATGTGGGCCGGGGAGCCCCTCAAAACAGGCAACGCCAACCCCGTAACGCTGGTGAGGAAGATGTAGAAGGCTGTCGACAGGGTGATCACGGAGACCGTTTTTGCGGATTTCAACGTGGCGGAGGGCTGCATATTGCGGAAACCACATCACCATATATATACCTTTGGATGAAACCACATAAACAAACATTTATTCACAACTCCCTGATAAAAAGCCGTGGAAGACGACGTCATCGCCGTAATCGACTTTGGAGGCCAGTACACCCATCTGATAAGCCGGAGGATAAGAAGCCTCGGCGTAAAGACGGCGGTAATTCCTTCGAGACAACTGAGGCCCGCGGAGCTCAAAACCGTGAAGGGTGTAATTTTTTCCGGCGGTCCAGCAAGCGTGTACGAAGAAGATGCTCCGCGGGTTGGAATCGAGCTGTTGGAGGGAAGGCCCGTCCTTGGCATCTGCTACGGCCACCAGCTTCTGGCGCATCTTTTCGGCGGTGAAGTCGAAAAAGCCCGCGTCAGAGAATACGGACGCACCGTCATCCAAGTCGATGAAGGCTGCCGACTGTTCAAAGGGCTGCCGAACCGGTTCATGGTCTGGATGAGCCATTCGGACCATGTCAAGCAGCTTCCGCCCGGTTTCACAGCTTGCGCCTCAACTTCATCATCGCCAAATGCAGCGATATGCAACGAAGGAAAACAACTCTACGGAGTCCAGTTCCATCCAGAAGTTTCGCACACCGAAAACGGTATCCAAATTCTCGCCAACTTCGTCTTCAACATCTGCGGATGCATTCCGTCGTGGAAGATGGAAAACTACGTCGACCGCGTCGTCCAAGAAATCGCTCAACAAGTAGGCGACGGCCGTGTGCTGTGCGCCGTCAGCGGGGGAATCGATTCGACAGTCACCGCGGCCCTCGTATCCAAAGCCGTTGGAAAAAAGCTCAAATGCATCTTCATCAACCACGGTCTTCTACGGAAGAAAGAGCCGGAGCAAGTTCTCGAAGCCTTGAAAAACATAGTTGGTGAAGAGAATGTCGTTTACGTCGATGCATCCAAAAGGTTTTTGGAAAAGCTCCGCGGCGTCGCAGACCCGGAAGAAAAGAGGAAAATCATCGGACATGAATTCGCGGCAGTCTTCGAAGAATACAGCAGGAAACACGGGCCTTTCACCCATCTCGCGCAAGGAACTCTTTATCCGGACGTGGTCGAAAGCGGAAGGTCGGTGGGCGGTTCGGCAGTAATCAAGACGCATCATAACGTGGGCGGCATGCCGGAAACATTCAACCTTGAGCTCGTCGAGCCGTTGAAGGAGCTTTACAAAGACGAAGTCAGGCAGATAGCTGAGTTGCTGGGCCTTCCAAAATGGCTGGTCAAGCGCCATCCTTTTCCCGGCCCCGGGCTCGCGGTGCGGGTCATCGGAGAGGTTACGGAGGAAAAACTCCGGATTTGCCGTGATGCTTCAGCCATAGTGGAGGAAGAGCTGGAAAAAATGGGTTTGCTCGATGATGTTTGGCAGGCGTTCGCGGTCGTGGGAGATGACAAGGCGACTGGTGTGAAGGGAGACGTACGGAGTTTAGGCCACGTTGTTACGGTTCGGGTTGTTTCTTCGGTCGACGGCATGACAGCCGACTACGTCAAAATCCCCTACGAAACGCTCGACCGGATAGCGAGCAGGATAACCAACGAAGTCGAAGGTGTTTCATGGGTCACCTACGCGATTTCGAGCAAGCCCCCCGCTACCATCGAACCCCAGTAATTCAACGGCCTTTCCACACGGGTTTTCTTTTTTCAAGGAAAGCGCGTGCCCCTTCCTTTTGGTCCTCGGTTGCGAAAAGCGATGCAAATAAGTTAAGCTCCGTCCGCAATCCAGCCGACAACCCGGTCTCCAAAGCCGCGTTGACCGCTTCTTTCGCCGCAGCCAAAGCAACCGGCGGCTTCGAAAGCAAATTGTCCACGAGGTTCTTTACGGTTTCGTCGAGCTTCTCTTTCGGAACCACCATGTTTACCAAACCCATCTTTTCCGCGGCCGCGGCTGAAAACCTTTCACCGAGCATAACCAATTGCTTGGCCTTCTTTTCGCCGACAATACGGCTAACCCTCTGGGTTCCGCCGCCGCCGGGAATAAGCCCGAGGTTCACCTCCGGCAGGCCGAAAACAGCGTCTTCCGCAGCCACCACCAAGTCACAGGACAAGGCCAGCTCAAATCCACCGCCGAGACAGTATCCCTCAACCACAGCCACCACTGGCTTCCGCATGTTCCTGATAATCGCCGACAAAACCATCGAAGTTCCCAGCTCGTTCCACGTCCTCAAAGCGTCTTCAGGAGTCCATTCGAGGAAAGCACGGATATCCGCGCCGGCGCTGAAGTTACCGCCAGCTCCTTTCAAAACCACTACGCGGACAGCCGGGTCTTTGGCCGCGTCCTCCAAAGCTGTTTTCAGCTCTTTACGCATATCAAGCTCGAGAGCGTTATACTTGGAAGGGTTGTTCAAAACGATGGCCGCTATCCCGTTCTCTTTTGTGTAAACCAGCTTGTTGAAGGAGGTATTCATGGTCTGTGTGGTGGTTTTCGCGGTATTTTTGTCACGCGGCCGCGGTCCTGAACCCGGGGAGAAAACGCCTCCGAACGTATCCGCTGGCTATGTCGATGGCTATGACGGTTGCTAAAGTGAGGAACAACACCGTGGTGAGCGCGCTGTATCGGAGAGATTCGATGTAGCTGACCATGAGGAAGCCGACTCCGCCGGCTCCGACGAACCCCATAACCGCGGAAGAACGGATGTTGTATTCAAACATGAAAAGAAGCTGGCTGACGACCGTGTTCATCGACTCGGGTAAAACAGCTTGTCTAACCAACACGAGTTTTGAAGCTCCGGTTACCTTGAGTGCGTCAAGCACCTCCGCGTCGACGCCTTCAAAAGCCTCGTAGAAAAGCTTCGAAAGATATCCGAAAGAGTATATGGAAACCGCTAAAACTCCTGCGAGTGGACCAAGGCCCACCGCGATGACGAAAACAACAGCCCAGAATAGGACCGGAACGGTTCGGACGAAGCCGAGCACGGCGCGGACCACCGAAGTTACGGATACCGGGAAAATGTTCCGTAAAGCCAAAGCCGAAACGGGAAGGGAAAGGACAAACCCGATAACCGTTCCGACAAAGGCGATTTGAACCGTTTCGACGAGGGCCGACAAAGCTTCGCCGAACGCTGAAAAATCAGGGGGAAACATCTCCCAAAAAAGGCCGCCGAGGTTTTCCACTCCCCTGCTTAAACGCCGAACGTCGGTTAACCCGAGCTGTGAAGCCGAAAAAAAGAATGCGGCTATCAAAAGGATGAACGTGATTCGTTTAGCGAAATTTCATCTCGACTTTCCTCCGCCGAGGATCGTTGACAGAACTTGTACGTCGATTTCCCGCGCTGGAACTTCTGCCTTGATTTTGCCGTCTTTGAGGACGGCTACGCGGTCGGCGAATTGGTTAACGAGGTAGGTGTCGTGCATCGTCATCATCAAGGCGATGTTTTTTCTCCGACAGAGGGAAGTCGTGAGCTTCATCACCTCCAAGGCGTTGATGACGTCGAGGTCGGATACGAATTCGTCAGCCAGTAGCAGGGACGGCGACTGCATCAGAGACCGCGCGACGGCAACCCTCTGCCGCTCACCGCCGCTCAGCAGGCCAGCCTTCCTGTCGGAGTGCTGAGACAACCCAAGCTCCTCCAACAGCCCA
>JANWZT010000011.1 GCA_025054515.1 Candidatus Caldarchaeum sp. | reverse complement strand
ATGTGCTGCGGTCTAAGCTGGGGCTGGTCAGCGTCAAGCAGGGATGCGGCGTCGGCGACTGCGGCCTATGTATCGTGCTGCTCGACGGCGAACCCGTCAACTCCTGCCTCGTCCTCGCCTACCAAGCATCAGGGCAGCGGATAACGACCGTCGAAGCATTAGCCGAGGACGGCCGTCTTCACCCGCTCCAGCAGGCTTTCATCGACGTCGGAGCCGTGCAATGCGGCTTCTGCATCCCCGCCGCCCTCCTCGTCCTCAAACATCTTTACGACGAAAACCCCGACGCTTCGAAACAGGAGGTTAGACATGCTTTGAGGAGCGTGCTTTGTAGATGCGGTAGCTACATAAGGTTTGAGGAGGCGTGGAGCAGGGTGAAGAACCGTTGAGCGAGGAGATAGTCAAACGGTTCGCCGAAATTCTGCGGGCGCGGGAATTCTTCATAATCGGTAAGAAGGTGGCTCGGGTCGACGCCCTCGACGCAGTCCTCGGCAAACCCATCTACACCGCCGACCTCGTAGCCGAAAAAACACTATTCGTCAAGGCAGTGAGGTCAACCATCCCACATGGTTACATCCGCTCAATCGACTACAGCGCCGCCCAAAAACAAAAAGGAGTGGTGAAAATCATCACAGCGAAGGAAATCCCCGGAGTTAACGACGGCGGAAGCCTCATATCCGACAGGCCTCTCCTCGCGTTTGAAAAGGTACGCCACGTAGGAGAAGCGGTTGCGCTCGTCGCGGCGGATTCGGTTGAAGACGCCGAAGAAGCCGCTGAACTCGTGGAAGTCCACTACGACCCTCTTCCCGTTGTCTCCAACCCTCGTGAAGCAGTCAAGCCGGGGGCTCCGCGGGTTCAAGACAGGGACAACGTCTTTACGCATTTCAAGGTACGGAAAGGCGACGTGGAAAAAGGGTTCAGACAATCCGACGTCGTGATTGAAAGAACCTACAAAACACAGTTTATGACAGGTCTTCCGCTGGAAATCGAAATAGCGTATTCATTCATGGACCAAGAGGGCAGGATCAACTGCATATCGTCGATGCAGAATCTCTATGACGTTTACAACAAGGTGGTTAAGATTCTCGGCGTGCCGAACGAAAAGCTGCGGGTCGTTCAGGCCGCGACCGGCGGCGGATTCGGGCCAAAAAGCGACGAAACACCCATAGACGTTGCGGCCTATGCCTGCCTCGCCACCTACCATACCGGAAGGCCGGCTCTCGCGGCTTTTACGCGGAGCGAGGCCATGACCGTCCAGTGCAAAAGACATCCTTTCGAAATCACAAACATGGTTGGGGCGGACCGGAGCGGTAAACTGCTGGCGTGGAAGTCAACCCTATACGAAGACACAGGCGCCTACGTTTCCAAAGGCCATCTCGTCATCGGCCGGGCAACGTTTCACTGCACGGGGCCCTACGAGGTGCCGAACGTCTGGGCCGACGGATATTGCGTACTCACCAACAACACCATGGCCGGCTCAACCCGTGGCTTCGGAGCGCCGCAAGCACATTTCGCCGCAGAGATGACCCTCAACGAACTTGCGGAAGAGCTGAACATTTCACCGCTCACGATAAGGGAGATTAACATGCTCAGGCCCGGGTCCTACACGGCCACCAGCCAGAAAGTCGAAGACGACGGCCTCGTTAGATGCTTCCAGAAAGCCGTAGAAGCCAGCGGATACCACACCAAAGTTCGTGAATTTGAGCGGTTCAACCAACAGGCTCATCATCTTAAGAAAGGTATTGCGATATCGCTTCTATACCACGGTAACACGCTGGGGCCTGAAGGGGATGATTTTGCGTCGGTTGTTACGCGTGTCGAAAGAGACGGAACAGTGGTAGTTCAGACCGGGCTGACCGAATACGGGACAGGGGCTTTGACTTCGCTTGCCATAGTTACAGCCGAGGCCTTGGGGCTTCCGCTTTCCATGGTGAAGCTTGAAAGACCCGACACAGCGGCTGTACCCAACTCCGGCCCGACGGTCGCCTCCCGAACAACAGTCATCGGAGGACAAGCGGCTCTCGACGCAGCCCTGAAGATACGCGCCGCGGTCGCCTCCGTCGCAGCCAAAATTCTTTCAGCCGACCCCCTCAAACTCGAATTCAAACACGCGAAGATAACCGCGGACAACGGCAAATCCATCACGTGGCAGGAAGCCGTCAACCAATGTTTCGAAGAAAGGGTTCCTTTGAAAATGGTCGGCTACTACATCGCACCGCCGACGAAATGGGACCCAGAAACAGGTCAGGGAGCACCCTACAACCAGTACACCTACGGCGCCCTCGTCGCCGAAGTAACCGTCGACATCGAAACCGGCTTTGTAAAGGTCGACCGGTTTACCGCGGCTTATGACGTAGGCCGTGCCATCAACCCTCTGGGCCTGGTGGCCGTGTACGAGGGCGGAAGCATCATGGGCCTTGGATACGCCTTGATGGAGGAAATCGTCCACGACGGAGGATATCTCGTCAACCCTTCCCTCCACCGCTACGTGATCCCAACCGCTTCAGACGCTCCCGAAGAAATACAAAGCATAATCGTCGAAGTAGCAGGCAACATCGGAGTCTTTGGGGCCAAGGCGATGGGGGAGATTCCCGTAGTTCTTCCCGCGGCATCGATAGCCGGGGCCTTAGCCCACGCCACCGGAATCTACATCCGCGAGCTGCCGCTCAAACCATCCCGTGTCCTTGAAGAACTTCACAAAGCCAGAAGCCTATAAATTACTCCAATCACCACAACCATCATGACCTTAACAGACCTTTTCGGGAAAGACCTTATCTCATCCCAAGACTGGACCATTGAAGAAATTTCAGCCACGATGGAGCTCGCCCGCAGCATCAAAATCGGAAGAGCGTCCGGCCATGTTCCAGAGCTTTTCAAAAACCGGACGATGTTCATGCTTTTCTACAACACCAGCACACGGACGAGGGCGAGCTTTGAAGCGGCCGCCACGATGCTCGGAGGCCACGCCCAGTTCATCGACTTCGCCACGACCAGAGGCGCGGAAGGCGAATCCGTCAAAGACATAGCCAAAATGTATGAAAGGCTTGGACACGTCCTCGGCGTCCGCATCCTCGAATCAGCCGTCGACTACGTCTACGGAAGAGGCAACGCCGTAGTCCGGGAATACGCCGAGCACGCGAAAATCCCCGTCATCAACATGGCCGACGACATGTACCACCCCAGCCAAGCCATAACAGACCTCTACACGCTCAAAGAGAAACTCGGCCGCGTCGAGAAGAAAAAATACGTGCTGATGTGGACCTACAGCGACAAAGTCAGAAGCTGGGGAAGCATCCAAGACGAAATGCTGATTGCAACACGTTTCGGAATGGACGTCGTTCTCGCCTATCCGCCGGGTTTCGACATCGACGAAAACCTCGTCAAGCTCGCGAAGAAAAACGCCGAAGAAAGCGGAGGAAGCCTTACCATTTCACACAGCTATAGAGAGGCTTTAACCGGGGCCGACGCGGTGTTTCCGAGGAGCTGGGCGAGCCACGAATGCGTGATGACGGGCATGAACAGGTTCGGCCGCGAACGCGAAATCGAGCTTCACAACAAATACAGAGACTGGAAGTTGACCCGCGAGCTGACGGATCTAATGTCCAAGCATGGCATCGTAACACATGTTCTACCCGTTTTCAGGGGGCAGGAGGCGGATGACGACGTCATGGACGGTCCTCGGAGCGTCATCTACGATCAAGCCGAAAACCTACTTTACGTCAGAGCGGCGATACTCGCTCTCGTAGCCGGAAGAATTTAAAAAATTATTTTACAAAATGCGTGCCGGCTTTCCCGGCGAACGCATCTTTCAGCTGAGATAATTCGGCTATGATCGCTTCTTTCCCCCCGGATTCGATGAACCTTATGCATGCGAGGACTTTGGGCAGCATCGAGCCGGAGCCGAAATGGCCCTGTTCGAGATATTTTCTCGCTTCTGCAGCCGTTACTTTTTCAAGTTTTTTCTGGTCTGGTTTTCCGAAGTTGAGGTAGGCGCCGTCCACGTCGGTTAGTATGATGAATCGGTCGGCCTTGATGAGTTCGGCCAGCTTTTCTCCGGCAAGGTCTTTGTCGATCACCGCTTCAACGCCCGATGCCCTACCGTTTTCCTCGATGATAGGTATCCCCCCTCCTCCGCTGGCGACGACGATAAAACCAGCGTCGACCAACGTTTTGATAGCATGTCTTTCGGCTATGATTTTCGGGTCGGGTGACGGAACCACCCTTCTCCAGCCTCCTCGGGCCTTGTCTTCGACGAAGATGTATTCAGGATGTTCGGCCTTGATTTTCTCCATGTCGTCTTTTTTGTAGAAGGGGCCGATAGGTTTGGTCGGGTTTTTGAAGGCGGGGTCGTCTTTGTCCACGATGACCCTTGTGATGACGGTGATGACGTATTTGTCGAGTCCGCGGCGTTTCAGCTCGTTCCGCAGGTTCTGCTGGATGACGTAGCCGATGAAACCTTGTGTTTCGGCTCCGCACGCGTCCATCGGGAAGGCTGGGATGTCGTGGATTTTCTGGCCTGCGTCGTGTCTTAGAAGCGTCGCGCCCACTTGCGGGCCGTTTCCATGGGTTATCACCAGTTTGTGGCCTGCTTCGACGATGTCCGCCAAATACTTGGCCGCTTCCTGTACGTTTCTGTACTGTTCCTCGAAAGAACCTTTGTCGCCCCTACGAAGCAAGGCGTTGCCGCCGAGAGCAACAACGATGAGCTCTCCGCTAACCATGTCCCTTGTCATTTCGCCCGTTATAAAAACCTCAAACGCATCGATTAAGTTAGAGCAGTTTACGGAGCTGTTGAATATCTGGGGGAATGAGCGGTATTTTGGCTTCTGCGGTGATTTTTTCCGGTTCTTTGAGGCCCGAACCGGTGACCAGTACGACGACTGTGTCGGATGCGTCGATTACGCCTTGGTTGCGGAGTTTTTCGGCTGCAGCGATTCCGACAGCTCCCGAAGCTTCGGCGAAAACTCCTTCATGCTTCGCCAGCTTGTTCATCGACTCCCTTATCTCCTCCTCCGAAACAGCTTCGCCCGTGCCGCCGGTCGTCCTCACCCCTTCCAACGCAGCATCCCCATCCCAAGGAAAGGGGTCGAGAAGGCCCGAAGCAATTGATTTGGGCCATTTTTCCGGCTCGATCTCCTCGAATTTCCTTCCTTCTTTGATGGCCTTCACGAGGGCCATGTTTCCCTGAGGTTGGACGGGGACGAGTTTTGGATATTCGTTCAAGAGGCCGAGGGTTTTGAGGTCTTTGAGGCCTTTCCAAATGCCCGTGGTTAGGCAGCCGGAGCCTGTCGGAATCAGGATGAAGTCGGGTGGCCGCCAGTTTAGTTGTTCGACTGTTTCGTAGACGATCGTTTTCGGGCCTTCGACTTGGTAGGGGTTGAAGGGTCCGAAGCTTGGACAGGGATACCATCCCAGCTCTTTCACGGTCTGAAGCATCAGCTCGACCGTCGGGTCACGTCCTTCCGCAACCTGCTTCACCCTGACGACGCGGGCGCCGTAAAGCAGCAGCTGCGAAGCCTTCCCCATCGCGACATCCTCCGGCACGAAAGCCGTGCAGCGAAGACCGAGGGAGGCGCTGTAGGCCGCCAGCGAAGAGGCGGCGTTGCCGCTCGAAGCAATAACCACCTCCTTCCGGCCTATTTCGAAGGCCTTGGCCGCTCCAACCGACATCGCCCGGTCTTTAAACGAAGCAGTAGGGTTGCGTGTTTCGTCTTTGAGCAACAAGTTCTTCAACCCGATCTCGCGGCCCAGCCGACTGGCTTGTATCAGCGGCGTGTTACCTTCGGAAAGAGGAGAAGAATGTTTTGGATCGACGGGCATCAGCTCCCAGAACCTCCAGACTCCTTTCGGCGGGCGTTTGCTTAAGTTGGCGCGGGTGAAGGATTCAGCGACTTTGTCGTAGTCGTAGTAGATGTCGAGACGGCCCATGTCGTTTTTTCTGCACATCAACGGGTTGGAAAATGGGTCATAGGCTTCGCCGCATCGGGAGCAGATCATCTTTTCGACAAACAAGGAGAACACCGCTAAAAACGCGCAACCAGAAAACTGCACAAATCCCCTCGGACTGCCTTGCACTTTGTTTCACGGGCTGAATATCCATCGCCAAACAGAACTTCCGCGATCCCGGACAAAATCCCCGCCAAAAAATAACAGGACGGGCCCTTTTCATCGTGAATGCCTTCGCAGAACGCACAGTTTTCGAAGACAACTTCAACCGTTCCGTCTGAATCCAGCCTATTCTGGACAGAGATCATCCCCCATCCCGATTTCTGCGCCCCGGTAACGAGCAGGTTCATGCCTTCAACCGCGGTTTTCGTCATCTCAGAGGCTTTTCTCGACAACGCAATCCCGTAGCGTTTTCCGAAATGCCAGAGAAGAGCGTCGGCGGCTGAAGTCGACGTCGAGCCGGCCAGAAGCCTACGCATCTCACCAACCAACCTCGCGGAAAGAACTAAGACACGGCCTCCGAGGTAGGTGTCGACGATGATTCCCTTCGATTCATCAGCGGATAACGATGGTATTTCTGTTCACCTAATTATTTCAAGCCTCGCCGCGTGTTTTTCACGCATCTTCAAAGTGTATTCGTCGAGCGGATGCTCTCTTTCTGGAATTTCGGCTTTCTTACCCGGCCCGTAAAGCTCCGTCGAAAGATATCTGTTTCCCGAGTCGCAAATGAGTGTTACGATTTTTCGCAGATTTCTGTGTTTTTTGGCCACTTTGACGGCTGCTGCAACGTTGCATCCCGAGGAAATTCCGCCAAAGATTCCTTCGAGGCGGGCGAGCTGTCTGGCGGTTTCGATGGCTTCGTTCGAGGTGGTCGTGACGACACCGTCGCATATGGAGAGGTCGAGGTTTTGAGGGATGAATCCGTCTCCGATGCCTTCGATTTTGTGTGAGCCCCATTTTCCTTCGCTGATGATCGGGGCCTCAGAAGGTTCGACGGTGTAAATTTTCACTCCGGGTTTTTTCTGCTTCAAATATTTTCCAACACCTGAAACCGTTCCGCCGCTCCCCTGAGACATCACAAAACAATCGACGGCGCCTTTGGTCTGCTCCCAAATTTCTGGGCCCGTGGTCTTGATGTGTGCTTGGACGTTGTCAGGGTTGGTGAACTGGTTGGGAAACCAGTATCTGCCCGGGTTCTTCTTCATCATCTCCTCGGCCTTCCTCAAGCTAATGTCGACGTCGCTTTCCGCTCCGGGAGTGAAAACCAACTGACCCCCGAAAGCCTTTATCAGCTGTTTCCTCTCCTCACTCATGCCCTCAGGCATGACGATTGTGACCTTATATCCCAGATGACTGCCGACGAACGCACATGCAATCCCCGCGTTACCAGTCGACACTTCAAGAATTTCCATCCCCGGCTTCAGGTCTCCTCTTTCGATGGCCTTCGTAATCATTTCGCGGTATATCCTGTCTTTGAGGCTTCCCGAAGGGTTGTAGAACTCGAGCTTAGCCCAAAGTTCCGCCTCTATGCCGGCTTGTTTTTCGATGTTCCGCAGCCGGAGAAGCGGGGTATTCCCGATGATCTCGAGGATATCTTCGCCTGTTTTCATCTTTTTCCCATCGTCATCGACATTACCGCTTTCTGGACATGAAGCCTGTTTTCCGCCTGCTTGAAATACAGGGAATAGTCGGGGCTGTCGATGACTTCGTCCACAACCTCCTGCCCTCTGTCAGCCGGCCCGCAGTGCATGTACTTGCCTTTGTTGGTCAAATCCATCAGCTCGGGAGTTGTTATCCAGCTCTTGAACTCGTCCTGATATTTGGTCGCGCCTTCCTTGTCGACGAAGCTATTGTAGGGCGGGAAGAATTTTTTCGGTGACCAAGCCTTGGGATAGACAAAGTCGGCCCCTTCAAAAGCTTCTTTCATGTCATGTGTTATCGTGAAGGAGCCGCCGTATCGTTCCACATTTTTCCTGCATGCATCGATGACGTAATCTTCAAGCTCGAAGCCCCGCGGATGTGCCAGAACCACATCCATTCCGAACTGTGTTCCGATGAGGATGCAGCTCTGCGGCACCGCGAGCGGTTTGAGGCCGCCGGAGTAAGCGTATGATACGACGAATTTCTTTCCTTTTGGTTTTGGTGCGACGTCGGTGATAGCCATCATATCGGCCAGGGCTTGGAACGGATGGTAGATGTCGTCTTCCATGTTCAAGACGGGGATGGTGCTCCATTTCGCGAATTCTTGGATGACTTTGTGGCCTCTTCCGATGTGCCATTTCGCCGCGTCGCCGTATATTCTAACGGCTATGGCGTCGCCGTAGGTGCTGAGAACCCTCGCGACATCTGCTATCGATTCCGTCTGATACGGTATCATGTCCTCGGGAAGTGTCGGGGTGTAGACATCGGATGGGCTGAGGAAATGGGCGTGTCCTCCAAGCTGGTATATCCCCGCTTCAAAAGAATTGCGTGTTCTCAGCGATCGGTTATAGAAGAGCATAAAGAGCGTCTGGCCTTTTAAAAACTCAGTCGGCTTGCGGGCCTTGAATCTGTCGCGAAGGTCTCGGGCGGCCTTCAAAATATTGTTGATTTCCTCTTGTGTAAAGTCGTTGGTGTTGAGGAAATCTTTGCCACGTAAAGAGCCAACATATGCTGGTTTTCCTGCAACCTTTCGTTTCGCCATATCGGCTTTCCGTCGTAAAGCGTGGATTTTAATCTTTGTTACCGCGCGAACAGCTGAATTACCGCCCACGCGAAGAACCCGGCAGCATGGAGAAAACCTGTAAAGGTCGCTACCTGAATGTTGGAAGCGAGAGCGGGAATCATCAGATACGGGTTGCCGTATGTTTGGTCCACGAGTTTCACTGCTTTAACCGCCCGGGGAATCGTGATCAAAGCTATCAACGCGGTCGGAGATGCCAACTGGAGTAGGACGGAGGCGACTATCAGTGCGTAGGCTATTCCCAGCAGGATTTTGTAGATGTTGAGGACTTGGGCTTTGTTCAACCTTGTTACCAGCGTTCGCTTTCCTGCGGCTGCGTCGTAGGGGGAATCGGGAATTTCGTTAATGAATAGAATGAGGGCGATGAAGATGCCTATCGGTATGGACGCCAACACCGCTTCAGCCGTGAACTGCTGTGTTTGAACAAAGTGGCTTCCGAGAACTATTACGGGCCCGAACCCAACTCCCACAGCAATCTCTCCGACGCCGCGGTAAGCCAATTTGAAAGGTGGGGCCGTGTAGGCATAGCTGATAAAGACACCTAAGGCCATCAACGTCAGAATAGGTATGAGGCCACGGGTGAAGGCGAGGTAGAGTCCGATGACGAGCGCTACCGCATAAAATAGGGCAGACATGGTCGCTACCTGTCGTGATGTGAGGAGGCCGTATTGGATAATTCTCGAGCCGCCGCTGAACGGCGTGGGCTGGATGTTTTTCTCATCGGCTCCGAGTTTCGAGTCGAAATAGTCGTTGGCGGTGTTGAGCCCGAGGTGGATGAGGCTGGCGCCGACTATGGTGAGTATGAAAAGCAGAAAATCGAAATATCCGAGATAGGTCGCCGAGCCGACGCCGATGAGCACGGGGGCAGCGGTAGCGGACAAGAACGGAAAACGCGTCGCCCTGAACAGAAGCTGGAGGGTTGGAAGACGGGCCTTTACCTCTCTGCCGACGCTTTCGCTCAATTTTCTCAGATAACTTTTTGCTTGTGGAACGTTTTCTTCGCAGTATTGGAAGAATGGCTTGGTTTTTTCATCCCATCCATAGGATTTCCGGGGAGTGAAAACAACCCTGTCTTGAAGAATTTCGGCCTCTCCCTTCATCATGAGATATCTTCTGTCGGTGTAGCCGCCTGTCGGAAGCGGGGTGATATGGTTGAGCAAAACCGTCATCTGCTTCTTTGGTTTGAGGTAAGTGGGCTTCTCTAATACGAGCTTGCCGTTTTGTTTACGCGCCGTTGTTGAATAGCTCATGGGGTAGCCGTCGTCGTCGACATAGGAGACCACTACGTCGGTGAACTTTTCGAGCTCGAGCTCCGCTGTCATGCCCTCCACCTCAACGGCTCCTTCGACGAATCGCCGTCTTTCCAGAGATACAGCTCACGCGGTGTAATCTCTATGATGACGCGTTCCCAGAAAAGCGGCAGAGCAAGCCTCTGTCTGATGAAGCCGTCGATGTAAGGTTCTTTTTTCCGCCAAAGCTCAACCAGCCATTCCCATCCACTGTGCAGGTTTTCTTCGTAGATTTTCGCGTCTCCTTTCAGATGGAGCACCGAATAGTTCTGAGTTTTGATGAACTGGCGGCCGCTGAACAGCACGCCAACTTTGGGGTTCTTTTTAATGTGCTCGATTTTTTTGCTGAAAAGGATGCTGGAGGTCATGTAGAGTTTCTTCCTTTCTCGGCTGTAAAGCGGAAGCATCGGATGTGTTGAAACGGTTCCCGCCGGGGTCAGGTAGCTGAGAGAGGAGACGAGGGCGTTTTCCATGATGTCTTCAGCGGAGTTGAAAATATCCATACACCCATTATCACTTTTGTTTATTTAAATTTTTAACCACTTCTCAGTGGTTAAATCTTCAGCAACCGAATGAAAACTAGCGACATCCCGCAGACGACCGACATTACAAGCCAAGCAGAAAAATAGCCGGCAGATTCCACGATCGAAGCAAAAACATAGGGGACAACCGACGCGGCCAAAAGGTGGACGCTGTTGACTACCGCTACCGAAACCGCCACTTTGTTTTCAGGTAAGACAGATAGTGGAGCGAGATAAAAGAGGCTGTTCGCCGCGGTGTATAGAAAACCGAGGACAAACAGTACAAGCGGAATCAATTCGATAGGCGTGGTGATGAAAACGGTCAGGGCGGCGGCGCTGGAAAAGTTGAGGATGTAGAGCAGTCTTTTCCGGTCTGTGGCCATGTCATACAGTCTCCCCGAAACAGGCGCGCCCAAAAGACTTCCAACGGACAAAACTGAGATTAAAACTCCCGCCGCTTCAAACCCTGATCCCTTTTCCGAGTTGAGGTAGAGGATGCCGAACTGGGTTAAAGGATACCAAGCCGCGCCGGCACAGCCAAGACCTAATGCAGAAGCGAGGACAACCGGGTTTTTCGCCGCCGACAGCCCGAATTCCGCCGGGTCGACGACGTCGTTGACCCATCGCGACACACGGTAGGTGACTAAGGTGAGGAAAAGGCCCATGACGCCGGGGAGTAGGAGGCCGTTGCGCCAGCCGATGACGGATATCAGGGTTGGCCATAGGCCGATGGCTAACAGCGTTCCGGCGTGGAAGCCGGCGTTGTAGACGCCGAGGGCGATGCCTTTCTCGCGTGCGGTGAAGAGGGGGGTGAAAAAGGTGATTCCCGGTCCGAAGAAAAAACTGAGGAACACGCCGGTCAAAAACCTAAGCAACAACAGAGTTTCAAAATTTGGGGCCAGCCCACAGAGTCCGGCGAACGATGACGATAGAAAAAATCCGAGAAGGGCGATTTTTTTCGCCCCGTATTTTGTGGCGAGGACGGCGGCGGGAATCTGGAACGTTCCGATTCCTACTAGGAAGACGGTTCCAAGCAAACCCAGTGATGTGAAGCTTAGACCGAATTCGCTGGCGATGAAGGGCTGTGCCGGCGATATCGAAAGCCAGTTGAGGGTGTAGACGATGCGGTCGACGAATAGCCATGACAGGAGAACCCATTTGGAGCCGGACTCCAATCTTCGGCTAGGCCGTCCTCTTGCGGTAATGCTTTCGAATGTGTTCCTCTTTGATTTTTGTCAGCTCGACTTCGGGAAGGCTTGAAAGAATGTCCCAAGCGATTTCGATTGTTTGGTCGAGGGTTCTGTTTTCGGAATATCCCTGTCTCAGGAATTTTTGTTCGAAGAGGTCGCCGAATTCAAGGTATTTGAGGTCTGTTTCGGACAGGCCTGATTTGCCGACTATTTCGGCGAGGCTTCGGAGCTGGACAGCCCTCGCGTAGGCTGCGTAAAGCTGGTTGCTAACGTCTCCGTGGTCGGGCCTCGTCTTCTTCTGTGAAATTATTCCCGGGCCCATCAGCCTGCTCAAGCTCATCAAAACGTTGATGGGTGGGTAGATGCCTTTCCGGTAGAGGTCGCGGGACAAAACTATCTGACCTTCGGTGATGTATCCCGTGAGGTCTGGAATGGGGTGGGTTATGTCGTCGCTCGGCATGCTGAGGATAGGCATCTGCGTCAAGCTCCCCTTCAACCCTGTTATTCTTCCAGCTCTTTCATAAAGCGAAGCCAAATCTGTATACATGTATCCCGGGTATCCTTTCCTGCCGGGCACCTCTTCACGGGCCGCGCTCACCTCCCTCAAAGCTTCGGCGTAGTTGGTGATGTCTGTGATGATGACGAGGACGTGGTATCCCTGCCTGTATGCGAGGTATTCGGCGAGGGTTAAGGCGATGCGGGGTGTCACGATTCTTTCGATGGCGGGGTCGTCGGCGAGGTTGAGGAACAACGCGCTCCGTTTGATGGCACCGCTTTCTTCAAGGCTTCGCCGGAAGTAGCGGGCTTCATCGTTTTGTACGCCGACGGCCGCGAATATCACCGCAAATTCCTCTTCTTTTCCCGGCACTGTGGCTTGACGGGCTATCTGGGCGGCGAGCAAGTTGTGCGGAAGGCCCGCGCCCGAAAAGATGGGAAGCTTCTGGCCCCTTACGAGGCTGTTCATGCCGTCGATGGCCGATATACCCGTCTGGATGAAGTCGGATGGGTATTCTCTTTGCTGGGGGTTTATGGGTTCGCCGTTGACGTCGAGAACTTCTTCGGCTATGGGTTGTGGAAGGCCGTCGAGGGGGTTGCCGAGACCGTCGAAAACCCTGCCGAGCATTTCGACCGATACGGGTATCTCCATGGTGCGGCCGAGGAACCGGGCCTTGGTTCCGGCGATGCCAAGACCTTGAGTTCCTTCGAAAACCTGAACAACAGCCCTGCCTTCACCGACTTCAATAACTCTGCCAAGCCTTCTTTCACCTTCGGCAGTCTCGACTTCGACGAGCTCATCGTAGGCAACACCCGACACACCGCCGACGATCATCAAAGGCCCGCGAATTTCCTGAACCGAAAGGTATTCGATTCCGGATTTTTCCAAAGTCAACGCGCCTCCACCTCCAGTTTTTCGCCGAGAACAAGCTTTTCAAAGCTTTCTTCAAGTCTTTTTTCCAAGTCGTCGAGCAGTTCCAGCCTGTTGTTGGGAATTTCGTATTTGGCTCTAATCAGTTTGCTGATCAACGGCATCGTTCTGATGGCCTTCAGCGGCACCCCCTTCTTCAAAGCCTCTTCGGCGAGGGTGTGGAATTTTACGAAAAGCTTGAGGAGCTTGTACTGTTTGAGCGGCGGGCAGTAGGCGTCGATTTCGTCGTAGGCGTTCTGCTGCAAAAACCCTTCCCTAATCATTCTCGAAACGTCTATGATGAGTTTCTCCTCATCCGGTAAAGCCTCCGGCCCCAGAAGCCTGACCAGCTCAAGAAGCTCCGCCTCCCGCTGCAGCAGCCTGTATGCTTGATACCGCTGCTCAAACCAGTCGAGGGCCACGTTTTCAGCCCACCATTTCCGAACAGTATCAACGTAGGCGGAGTAGGATGTAATCCAGTTGATTGCAGGATAGTGGCGGGTGTAGGCGAGGCTCGCATCCAAGGCCCAGAAGGTTCTGATGAAACGCATCGTGTGGGTGGTTACTGGTTCGGTAAAGTCTCCGCCCGGCGGGCTGACCGCCCCGACCAAAGTTACGCTTCCTATTCTTTCCGGCCTGCCGACCGTGACGACTCTCCCCGCTCTTTCGTAGAATTCAGCCAGCCTGCTGGCGAGATAGCTGGGATATCCTTCTTCGGCCGGCATTTCCTCCAACCTTCCGCTGATTTCACGCAGAGCTTCGGCCCATCGGCTTGTAGAGTCCGCGACCAGCAAAACGTCGTATCCCATGTCGCGGAAATATTCCGCCATCGTTACTCCGGTGTATATGCTGGCTTCACGGGCGGCGACGGGCATGTTGCTGGTGTTGGCGATAAGCACGGTTCTTTCCATCAACGGCCTCCCCGTCGCCGGGTCTTTGAGATGGGGAAACTCCGTCAAAACTTCCGACTCTTCGTTGCCTCTTTCGCCGCATCCCACGTGGAAGATAACCTTGGTGTCGCTCCATTTCGCAAGCTGGTGAAGAGTTACCGTTTTACCGGTTCCGAAGGCTCCCGGAATGCAGGCCGTCCCGCCCTTCGAGATGGGAAACAACGTGTCCAAAACCCTTTGACCCGTAATGGTGGGAACCTCTGGGTCGAGTCTCCTCTGGAAAGGCCTCGCACGTCTCACGGGCCATTTGTGCGCCAGCTGGATGCTCCGTTTTCCGTCTCTGGACTCGAGCTCAGCGATCGTTTCCTCGATGGTGTATTCGCCTTCGGGGGCTACGTAGGTAAGCTTGCCGGGTTTGGAGTCGGGTGGAACCATGATTTTCGAGACGACCAGAGGTGTTTCAGCAACTTCACCGAGGAAATCTCCCGGCCCGACTTCGTCGCCGGCCTTCACCAAAGGAATAAACTTCCATTTCTTGTCCTTTTGCAGAGGCTCGGCCTTGATACCTCTTTTGATGAACCCTCCCGCCACCTTCCCGATGACGTCGAGCGGCCTTTGGACTCCGTCGTAGATGCTGCCGAGCATCCCCGGGCCCAGAGTAACCGAAAGCGGTGAACCAGTTGATTCGACGGGCTCTCCGGGCCTGAGGCCGCTGGTGTTTTCGTAAACCTGAATGAAGGCGACGTCTCCCGTGAGCTTGATGATTTCGCCGATGAGTTTTTCTTCGCCGACAAAAACAGTTTCGTACATCTTCGCGCCCATCATGCCGTCCGCCTTGACGGCCGGGCCCGCGACCCAGATTATTTTGCCACGGACAGTTCTCATGTTTGTAGTTCGGACCGCACGTACGTATTTAAACCCATATCAATTGAACTAACGCTATGATAAGTTGGGGTAATAAATCGGAAGCGAGATGCGAATTATTTGGTGAAATTAGATGACTTTCGCCGCAGAGACAGTCAATTTGGGAAGGATTTTCAAAAACCGCGGCTCGGTCGTCAAGGCGCTCGAAGACGTTTCTCTTCAAATCGGGCGGGGCCAGATTTTCGGGTTGCTGGGCCCCAACGGAGCCGGAAAAACAACGCTGGTCAAAATCTTGACGACGCTTCTCATGCCGACTTCGGGGAAGGCATATGTCTATGGCTACGACGTGGTCAACGAGGCGGCGAAGATCAGGCCTTTGATAAACCTCGTTTCCGGCGCCGACACGCCGGGCTATGGCCTCATCACCGTCCGCGAAAACCTCTGGTTCTACTCCATGCTGTACGGCCTCGACCGCGCCACAGCCAAACAGAGAATCAAAACCGTCATCGAACAGGTCGGCCTCAAAGAAGTGGAAAACGAGCTTCTACGAAATCTTTCGACCGGATACCGGCAGAGGATGAACCTCGCCCGAGGCCTCGTTAACGAGCCGGCGGTTCTTTTCCTCGACGAACCGACCATAGGACTCGACGCGGTGTCCGCCCGCAACATCAGGCGGCTGATAAAAGAATGGGTGAAAGGTGACAGCGGACGAACCGTCATCCTCACGTCCCATTATATGGCTGAGGTGGAGGAGATGTGTGCTAAGGTCGCGGTGCTCAATAAGGGGCGGATAGTTGCTATCGGTTCTCCCGCTGAACTGCGGAGCCTCGTCGCTGAAAAAACCGTTGCAGTCATCGAAGCATGGTTTCCATCAGAGGCCGAACCCATTCTGGATAAAATCGGGAACGCCTACAGAACACGCGACCCCGCCACCAACGTTTACCGCATTAGAGTCGTTGTCGACGACTGGGATGAAACCGCTGAAATCGTCAACATCATAACATCCCGCGGCGGGAAAGTTCTATCACTGACCAAAGCTCTTCCATCATTCGAAGACGTCTACGTCAAGCTCGTGGGAGGCGAAGAAATTGTTACAGACGTTGAAACATAATCTGAAAGCCGTCTACGCAAGAACGTATGTCCGAGTCATCAGCACTTTCCGAGAGCCCGAATGGATACTCACCGAATCTCTTATTCCGCTCCTCGTCGTATTTGCCGCGGCAACCCTCTACAGGGTTTCGGGAAGCGAGCAGTTGGCTGGTTTCGCCGTCGTCGGCGGCGCGATGATGGCCTTCTGGGACAACGTCCTCTGGCTGATGGCCAGCCAATTCTACTGGGAAAAAGAGAGCGGCAACCTCGACCTCTACATCATAGCACCCATCAGCAAGATGTCGATACTGCTTGGCATGTCCGTCGGCTCGATAATCAACACATCAGTTAGGGCCGTGCTAATTGTTTTAATCGCCACCTACGTTCTCAACATCCGCGTCAATGTAGCCGACCCTCTCGCTGTCCTTCTTGTGTTTGTAATGACGATGTCAGCTCTCTATGGGCTTGGCATGCTGATGTCGTCGCTCTACATGCTATACGGCAGGGGCGCCTACAACCTCAACGACATCCTTTCCGAGCCCGTTTACCTCCTGTCAGGCCTATATTTCCCCACAATCGGCAGGTTTTCACCATTTCCATGGGTTGTCCAGTTTCTCGCATCCCTCATTCCCCTGACTTTCGGAATCGACGGCCTCCGCCGCACAATCATCCTCGGCCAAACGGTGTCAGAAATTCTACCACACATCGGTGTTCTTTCCATCCTATCTCTCGTCTTGATACCGCTCGCATGGCGGACACTAATTTTCATGGAGAACCTCGGCCGTAGGGAGGGGAGGCTGAGCCTTCGATGGATTTAAAGCAAATTCTCCGAAGTCTCTATGCATCTGCTTGGGTTGGATGGCAGGTTGAAAGCAACTGGACGGAGCCGTTCGTCTTCATCGGCCTCCAGATCATAAGGCCTCTGGCTTCGACTCTTTTGTTTCCCCTGCTCTACATTGTCGGCATGAACTTCACAGGCACGCCCGTCGACAGCACTTACCTAACCTACGTCTTCGTCGGAACCGCATTTCTCACCCCCTATATATTCGCCGCAGAAACAGGCGGGACAATCGTTTCACAGGACAGAGAAAGATACGGCGTCATGAAAAGCATCTACATAACAACTTCATCCCTTCCCACCTACTTCTTCGGAAGGTTTCTCGCAATCGCCGCGATATCACTCGTCTCAACAGTCTTCTCTTTCATCCTCTCATACCTATTCATCGTCCACATCCTCGGCTACAGCTTACTGCTGACGCCGACCAGTATCCCCAACATCTTAGCCGCCCTAATCGCCATCTATGTCGGCTCCGTCGCCATCTTCTACCTCCTCCCCTCCATCAACTTCCTCACAAACAAGCTCCAGTGGAGCCTCACCTACTATTTCCTCGGACTCCTCTACCTACTCGGCGACATACTTTTCCCCGTCGAATCGCTCAGCCCATGGGCAGCCCCACTCAAATACGTACTGCCCATCAACCAAGCCCTCAACAGCGTCCGAGCATCTTTCGGCCTCGACATCGAAGCAAACTTGACCTACGCCTTCCTGATTTCATCGCTCTGGGTTACGTTGAGCTTGGCCGTATTCGGAGGGGCGGTGCGAAGAGCGAGGGCGAAAGGCCTTCTCGACAAAATCGGCTGGTGGTAAACTATTTCAAACAACGATAACGAGGATGCCGTGTGAAGGCGGTTTCTGTCAGGGCGGGCGGAGGTGTGGAAATCAGGGAAACATCCGTGCCGGAAATACGCGAAGGTGAGCTACTCATCGAGATGAAGGCATGCGGCATCGACGGCACAGACCTCGAAAAAGCCTTCGGAAAGCCCCTCACCCCACCGATGCTCGGCCATGAAGTCGTCGGAATCGTGGCCGAATCATCGGCCGACGGCTTCAGAAAAGGCGAACGCGTGTTCGTCCACCATCATGTTTCATGCGGTGCCTGCTACTACTGTCTGCACGGCTCTCCTACGATGTGCCCGCTCTTTCTCAAAACATCCATCGAGCCATGCGGCT
>JANWZT010000119.1 GCA_025054515.1 Candidatus Caldarchaeum sp. | reverse complement strand
GGGTCGATTTTCTTTAACCGAGCGAGCGCCAAACTTATCAAATCCCCAAACAGAACCTGTTTCAATACCTCGGCCTGAAAGCTTGACGACCTGACGGCAGACCTGCGGACAACGGCTCCTGCTGTTCTCAGATATTCTTCACACCAGTCCAATGCCTCCGAAACCATCGGATGTTCATGCCCGCTTCTGACAAAGAAATAGGTGAACCTGTCGGCCATTGTCCATCCTTCGATTTCGTTGTGAAAAGCTTCGGGAACAACCGAGGTGTAGCAGGGATGTTTTGCGTTTTCGTTCAGCTGACATTTGAACCTCGTAAGAGCCGCGGAAAGGATGTCTGGACCTATCGCTACAACTGGTTTGTCGATCATCGCTTCGGCGGGTTCGACAGCTTCTTTCGGGAAGGGATTGGAGAAATTTTTGGCGTAGCTTTCTAACTCGTCAACCGATTTCATGAAAAGTTTCTCCGAAAACCCTTCGAACCGGGAGAGAACTCCGTAAACGATTCCAACCATCTCTGGGACGGCGAACCGCGGCTGGAGGCCCGACGTCACTGGCAAAACCGGCAAACCCCTCATTTTCATAGCGGTCGTCAACCTACCGCCGGTCGAAACACCCACAACCTTAGCATCCCGGGAGAAAGCGTCGAAAAAGGCCCAGTTAGTTTCCGCCGTGTCACCCGAATAACTAACCGCGATAACGAGAACGTTCCTTCCAAGACGTTGAGGAAGCTTAATCGTTTTGAAAGTTTCGACCTGCGTCGCAGACTTTTCCGCAAGGCTTGACACTATTTCCCCGACGATACCAGATCCCCCCATGCCGATGATCAAGACTCTTTCGTATTCTGAAGGCGCGAGCGTGTGCGAAAATTCAACACCAACCTTCAGGCCCCTCCGGTACATTTCAACAGATTCGACGACCTTGTTCCACGCAGAAATAAACAAGTCGTTATCTGACATATTTCCTGTTTTCGGTCAGGAGGTTTAAAGTCTTAACGGTTTCTTATTTCGGACAGCCGCTTTTCGAAATAGGCCATCGCGTCTTTTAACAGGCTTTCGTGGTTCTTCTCTCCGATGAAGTCTACCTCAACCTTTGAACCTTTTTCGACGGTTTTGGGGTTGCTTTTGACGTAGATCTGTGGAAATTTCTTCATCGTTTCGACGAGAACCGGGGCCATCACAGATTCAACCACACCTTCAACGACGATGCTTTTGATGAGAAATCCCCGGTCACCAGCCTCCTTTTCAAGCAGAGGCCGGAGCTCGTTTCCAAATATATCCATCATTTCTTTCGGTACTCCCGGCAGACAAGCTATTTTGGTCCTTCTCCTCTCTATCAGCACTCCAGGCGCCGTCCCAACGCGGTTGGTTAGCGGTTTTGAGCCTTCGGGAAGCTTCGCCATTTTAAGCCTTTCCTTCGTCAAAGTAGGGTCTTTGATCACTCCGAGGGTGGCCAGTTCTTGATACCTCTTCTTCATCCTTTCCACCACTTCGCCGTACAGTTTCAGACTTTTTCCGAGGGCCTTTGCCACCGCCTGCAGAGTTTTGTCGTCGTGTGTCGGCCCGAGCCCTCCACTTATGATTATCCACCGTGGCCTGCGTCTTAGAGCTTCTTTGACGGCTTTGGATATGTCGAAGACGTCGTCCCGCGTGATCGTTGCCCTCGAGACGACGTATCCGAGTTGCGTTAGCTCACCGCAAAGCCAGTGAAGGTTGGTGTTGACCGTTCTTCCGTCGAGAAGCTCGTTGCCGACGTTGATTATTTCCACCACAAGCCTTCGGGGCATAATGCCTTCACAGCTGAGACAGCGTCGCCCTAACGGTTCTTCCATTCAATTCGATTGATGCGTAGTTGCCTTCTTTTGCAGGCCCAGCGTTCACTACAGCAGAGGAACCGACTTGAGAGACACTCCGAGCTTCGTGGATGTGTCCGCAGCACACGGCAAGCGGTCTCTTTGCCTCAACGTATTTTCTGACGGCGACGCTTCCAAGATGTTTACCTCGGGCAAAGTCGGCTTCGACGCCGTAGGGTGGAGTATGGCTTACCAAGATGAAAAGATCCGTAGACGGGTTCAAGGTTTTGAGCATTTCTTCAAACTCCTCCTCCCGGAATTCAATCAAAGTGTTGAACGGAGAAACATTCCCTCCTCCGATTCCCAAGAACTGATATCTATCGAATTCGACTCTGTTGAGGTGAAGGTTGACGACGTTTCTGTTGGACGGTTTCCACGAAAGCAGTGATGGATGGTCGCAGTTCCCGGGAACGAAAAATATTGGTTTACCCGCTTCAGCCATTGTGTTGAGTATGGCTTCCGCCTGTGGAATGTTACCGAAATGTGTGATGTCTCCAGCGACCAGCACGAGGTCGTGGGTTTGGGATTTTACAGCCACTTTTTTTGCGGCTTCTAAACTGCCGTGAATGTCTGAGACCTGCAGAATTTTCATCGGGGTAAGATATAATCGGGGTTTATTTGAGCGTTATCAGGTTTTACCAAAGCGTTAATGCTTTTATCAAAGCATGGAGAAGCAACGACGTTGTGGCACGTAGCTAAAGTCAGGGACGTTGTCAAAAGACCCTTGATCACGGTCGACGGTAATGCATCGGTAACCGAGGCAGCGAAAATCATGGCTGACCATAGAATCAGCGGAGTAGTCGTCACAGAACGCGGTGAGCCGAAAGGCCTCATCACGGAAAGAGATTTGGTCACCAAGGTATTGGCGGCCGGTCGCAACCCGGACAAGACAAAAGCCGGCGAGGTGATGAGTTCGCCGCTGATAACGGTCGACATCGAGTCAACGCTGTTGGAAGCTGTGGATTTGATGAACCGGAAGAAAGTGAGGAGGCTCATCGTTACCGAAAACGACGTCGTCGTCGGATTGTTCACCATACGCGACGTCATCTCCCTTTCAAGGGTATGCTCCTACTGCGGCAAACCCATCAAACCACGTCTACCATCCCAGCCGGCGTCGGAGGCCGACGTCGTGGTGGAATGCGGTTGTGGAGCCGTCTACATGATGGAATGTGCAAAAACGGTGGTTTACTGCATATTCTGCTCCGGAAAGCTCGTGGCTGAAGTTTATTATCCAGCTCCCGAAGACACTTTCAGCGGATGACTGGAAAAACCTTCTTCTCATACGTCGACATTGATCAACAATCGATTGACGAACTAAACAGGTACGCCCAAGTCTACACTATTCATTCAAAAGACGCGGAAAAGGCCAAGGAGGAGGCGGAGGTAATCCTCTGCATCTCTTTGAGCGCCGACGAATTGAAGAAGCTTCGTAAACTCAGGTTTATACAGGTCTTGTCGGCTGGCGTAGAAGGCCTGCCTTGGAAGGATATTCCACCCGAGGTTCTCGTCAGCGGAAACATGGGGTCGAACGCTGAAGCTGTGGCCGAGCATACTTGGGCAATCCTTCTTTCACTGGCAAAAAAAATTCACCACTACTTCCCCAAGGTAAAACAGGGAGACTTCAAAAGAGATAGCGAGCTGATGCAGCTGAGCGGCAGAACTCTCGCCGTGGTCGGCATGGGAGCAATCGGGACGAAAATAGCAGAAGTCGGCAAGGCCTTCAACATGTACGTAGTTGGAGTGACGAAGTCAGGTAGGCCGAGAAAAGCCGCCGACAAAATCTTGGATGCAACAAGGCTGGAAGAAGCTCTTTCGGCCGCCGATTACGTGGTCATTTCCACGCCTTTGACAAAAAGCACGAGAGGGATGCTTAAGCTTGAGAACCTCCGCATGCTGAAG
>JANWZT010000118.1 GCA_025054515.1 Candidatus Caldarchaeum sp. | reverse complement strand
CGACCTCCGAAAATATGGAAGCGTTCCCCACAGCGGCTTCGGGCTGGGGGTCGAAAGGCTTGTCCAGTGGCTTCTCGGGCTGAAAAACATCCGGACAGCCGCCATGTTTCCACGAACCCCGACCCGGATATATCCATGAATAAGGTTTACACACCACGTGAAGATTCCTTCTTGACGATGGACTGTGTCGGCCGCGTTCCACCGCTTGAAAGGGCGGTGGAGGTCGGATGTGGTCCGGGGGTTGTGATGAAGACCATGTTGGAAAGATGTGGTGAAGTGGTGGGAATCGACGTCGATTTACCTTCCCTCCGAGAGGCCATGGTTCGATTGGCCGATGACTATGGCCGGGTTCATTTGGTCAACGCGTCATTCCTCCCCTTTCGAGACAAATGTCTCGACTTGGTGGTGGCAAACCCCCCATACCTCCCTTCGGAACCCGAATTTTACGACCCATCAATACACGGAGGCCCGACCGGTGTTGAAGCCAGCATCCAAATCGTACAATCAGCGGCTCGAGCCCTGAAGAAAAATGGGCTTTTGGTGATGACTGCGTCATCCCTTTCGGATGTCGAAAGCCTGCTGCTGCAGACCCAGTCGGCGGGTTTTTCCCCCCGCGATAGGCTTGAATTCAAGTCTTTTTTCGAAACGGTTTTTTGCTTTATATTTTCGCTGGAAAGGGTTTAGGGCAGAAGATTTGATTTGGCGAATTCCAAAGAGGCTGGCTACAAGCGTGAAGTAGGGTGGTTCGGCTCTTTCGCCCTCGGCTACGGCGACGTCGGGCCCAACATCTTCATAGCCCTCGGTGTCATCACGCTTTTCGCGGGCGGCGCCGCCCCCATCGCTTTTCTCATAGCGGCTTGTCTCTACGCCGTAGTGGGGCTTATCTACGCCGAGCTCGCCCCCACCTACCCCTACGCCGGCGGCGTACATGTGTACGCGATGAAGGCCTACAACACGCTGTTGGGTTTTGTGGCGGGCTGGGCCATGATGCTCGCCTACATCCTTTGCATGTCTCTTTTCGCCGTCGCGGCCGCGGGTTATCTCAGACATCTTTTTCCAGTTCTGATGTTCCCCGACCTCCATCTTCTCGGGTTCAAAATACCCTCGATAGGGATTTTGGCCGGCATTTTGGCGTCAGTTTTGGTTTTTCTAAACGTCTTGGGAATCAAATATTCATCGTTCATGGTTTCGGCTCTTGTTTTCGTGGGCTTGTCTATCGAGGCTTTGATTCTTTCGACGGGGTTCCTGCTGAAATTCGACCCCGCCCTTTTCATAAGTCAAGTTACAGTTTTCGGCAGCGACGTCATCTATAGCGGGGACGTCACCTACTTACCTTTTCTTCCAGTTGAATTGAACAATTTTCTTTATGCCGTAACGTTGGCGATGGCTTCGTTTGTTGGCATAGAGTCGATTGCCCAGGCTGCGGAAGAGACGAGAAGGCCTCATTTTTCTCTTCCGAAAGCGGCTAAAATGGTGGTTGTCGTAGTTGCCTTTTCTGCGGTCGCTTTCCCTGTACTTTCGGCCGGTTCGATGGACTGGCGGCAACTGGCCGCGGCGTATGAAAATCCGGTATCAGCCCTCGTCGGCACCTTCCCGCTCGTCGCCGAATTTCTCAAGCCGATGGTGGGGTTCGCCGCATTCATCCTCTGCTTCTCTTCGTCCAACACAGGACTCGTGGGCGTTTCTAGGCTGACCGCCAGCATGGCCCGTTTCAGGCTGTTGCCTTCGTGGATAAGGACTATCCATCCACGTTTCCGGACACCGGTCAGAAGTATCCTGTTTTTTGGAGCGCTTGGTGTTCTGCTGTCTTTTTTGGGCGACATCCCTCTACTGGCAAGCGTCTACGCCTTTGCTGCCGTCATCAGCTATGTCATTCTCGTCCCCACCTACATCCGTCTCCGGAAGCTGGAAACCACGGTTTACACGCCGTGGACTATGCCCTTGACCGTCAAAATACGCGGCCTTGAAATCCCGCTGCCCGCGGCGGTGGGGTTTGCAGGGCTTTCGGCTATATTGTTTTTGATGCTCCTGTTCCACGCGTCCGGCCGCGTTGTCACGATATTCTGGATGGTCTTCGGCGTCGCTCTGTTCGCCGTATACCGGAAGGCCGTTGGAGCTCGAGTGGTCAGCGGCGAAGAAGGTGACTTGGTTGAGCCGCTTAGCTACCGAATGAAGGTCGGTGTATTGGTGAGGCCCTACGAAAATATGGACACCGCCTATAAATCAATAGTACATGCCTTCGACAGAAGGTTCGACATCGGTGTGGTCAGCATCGTCGAGCCTCATACCGGTTCATCCGGCGACCTCGTTAAAATTGGGGAAGAAGTGAGCCGCGATCTCCACGAGTTGTGCAAGTCCTTGAAGAAGGATAAATATAATGCAACGTCTGTGGTTGAAATCGGCGACTTTGAGGAAAAAGTTTCTCAGATGCTGGAAGAAGGTAGGTTTGACCTCGTTGCCTACATCCAGCGGAGGGCTGAAAAATCCATCTTCGAAAAAGGTCATGAAAAAAACATACACAACCTTTTAACCCGGTATCCTGGAAGGGTGTTATCCTTGAAAAGGGTGGGTGAATGAGTTGTCTGTTTCCGCCGTAAGGGCGATAATCCACATCTTCGCCGAAAGCAACTCGATAGAGAAGGTTGCGAAGCAGGTGAGCAAACTGCCAGAAGTCGTCGACGTCTACGAAGTTACTGGCGAGTTTGACTTGATAGTGTTTGTGATGACGAAGGACATTAAGGCTTTTCGGGATTTTTTGAAGAACAAGATTCTGACGGTCGAAGGAGTGAAAAGCACCGTCACCAGCATAGTGCTTTACACCCACAAAAAAGAGGGGGAGGAGACGGGGGAATAGTTAAAACTCCTCCTCTTCCTCCCACTCTTCTTCCTCGAAATCCTCTTCCTCCCATTCTTCTTCGAATTCTTCCTCCTCCTCAGCTCTGTAAATCATTTCGGACAACATAACACTCACGCGGCGAATAGACGAAACAGCCCTGTTTTAAGTTTTTTCAGCCCGGTGATAAGCATATTAGCTCATTCATACAACTGGCTTTGGGGGATGAGGCCGCTGCCCCAGACTGAGACGTGATGCAGGAAGAGCCGAGCCGACCCCTAATCAAAGCCCCGGAGGATAGTTGACCCAGACAACGGCTCCCTTATTCAAACGGTCGAGCCCGGGAGGTGCGACGACGAACCCATCCGAACGCGATGGAATGCTCACTCCGCTCGATTCACCCGGAATAGGGCGGCAGGTTAGCTCTTCGCCGTCATCTTCCACGGTCACCCACACGATTTTTACGAAATCGAGGTATTTTCGGAAACGTACTTCATCCAAGAGCCTCGCCTTGACCCGGTGATGGTAGTAACGGGGCGTTTGGTGCTGAAGTTTACGGAGTAGGGGGTAGGCAAGGAACATGAAGACGTTGAGAGTTGACATTATGAGGCCCGGCAATAGGATGAAGGGTTTTTGGTTGACGAAGCCGAAGCCACCGACCCGGCCTGGCTGAAGTGTGAGCCCGTGGACAAAAAGTGAGCTTGACTGGGACGAGGTGAAGATAGATGAAACATCTTTCTCGCTAATAGACGACCCTGCAATAGAGATGAAGACGTCTGTCTGACCCGTGTTTTGGTCTACTTTTTCCTTCAAAATAGCTGGATCGTCGGGAATTATTCCGTGAAAGATCGGCGTTCCACCTGAAGCTGATACAAGCCTTTTGACGAGATGGGTGTGCGTGTTCAACACCTTGCCCCGGCGGGCTTCGTCAA
>JANWZT010000117.1 GCA_025054515.1 Candidatus Caldarchaeum sp. | reverse complement strand
CTTGAACTTGTTTCCTCGAAAAAGCTTGAGGTCAAAGCCCGGGTCGACGGGAAGGCGGCGATTCATGTTCCATGCCATGAAAGGGCCTTCGATTCATGCCAATACGTACATGCTCTGTTGTCGGCGGCGGGGGTTTCGGCGGTCTTCGTCGAGACCGGAACTTGCTGCGGCATGGCTGGAACATTCGGGATGAAGCACGGAATCATGGGATACGAGCTCGCCAACACAGTCGGTGAGCCGTTGTTCGAGCTGGTGAAGAACAGTGGCTGCGATTTTGTTGTTTCCAGCAGCAGCGTCTGCAGCATCCATCTTCAGGACGGCTCCGGTAAACCTGTTTACCATCCCCTTGAAATACTCGAATTTACTGCCGCTTCCAAGCGATAAATTCGATTTCAACTAAAACTTCTTTGACTGGGAAATGGACTGCTACGGTCGTTCTCGCCGGAGGCGATTCGGGAAAATATTCCCGATATATTTCGTTCATGGCCGCGAAGTCTTCGGGTTTGGCTAGGTAGACGGTTGCCTTAACCACGTCTTTCAACGAATATCCCGCAGATTCGATGATAGCTTTTGCATTTTCTATGACCCGACGGGTTTGTGACTTGATGTCTGTGTCATCTATTTTTCCCGTGGCAGGGTTCAGGGCTATCATGCCGGAAACAAAAAGAAAATCTCCAGCCTTTATCGCTTGAGAATAGGGGCCGATGGGTTTGGGGCCTTTTTCCGTGAACACAACTTGTTTCGTCATGAAGGTGAAATCCTTCCTATAGATTTAACTTTTTAGCCTCTGACTCTGAGCATGAAGGTGATGAGTCCCACGATGACTCCGAATATGAACCCGATAGCGGCATAGGGGTTGGACCCCAGAATGCCTGCGAGAAGGTTGATACCGTTGATGAATGCGTTGACGACCTGCTCGGAGGTGAACGGGGCGGAAACACCGGCCAAGCTGACGGCGAACGGAAGAAGGACAGCGACCAAAACGACGACGACAAGTATTTTCCAAAACCTCAGCAGAGCAAAACCCGCACCGAAGCCGATGAAAAACCAAATCACCGTCAATATCGTCGTCTGGTCTATTCGGAACTCCATGCATCGGGTGTAGGGCCTGTGGTTATATATTTTTTATGCTTAAAAACACGGTTGCGTAACTCTAACCATCATGTCTTTCGTGGACGAATGGCTTTCCCAGACTCTTCGGAAAATCAACGACGTTTTACCGAGAAAGGCGGAGCCTCTGAACAAGTTGTTGGAAATGGATGAGCCATTCGTGGAAACGGTCGGCGGAGGCCGACATTATTTCGACAAAAACGAGCTCGTGGCCGTAAAACAAGCTCTTCCAAAGGAAGTGGTAGAAAACCTCTTCCTGCCAATCGTTTTTTCGAAGAACCTTTCTTTAGGCGAACACACCTACGTTATCAAGGCCCGTGGAACAGAGCCGGAGGCCTTCCGAATTCTTATGAACATTCGGCAGCTACCCAAAGCCGACGATGTACACTACACCTACAAGCCTTTGGTGGCTGAATTTCTCAACAGATATCCGACCCTCGGCGTCGTCGGATATGTTTAGGAGCGGGCCCGGTGGGACTTGAACCCTATCGGCACGAGGCAGATGCCTTCGTGCTCACGACCCCCGACTTAGAAGGCCGGTGCGCTATCCATTCTGCGCCACGGGCCCACCGAATGCTGCTCGGTCTCGTACCCAATAAAGGCTGTGGAATATTTGAGCTTTCACCGTTTAAGCGAAAGCGAGCAGATGGATGTTTCCGATGTGTACGTTTTTGAGACGCTTTTTTGCTATGGTGTAGCATTCGACGACTTGGCTGCGGGGGGTGATTGGCAGGTCTTTCATCATAAAGTCCGGGTGGAAGATCAGTAGGCTGTATGGGATTTCTGGGTTGAGCGATGCGATGAATTCCGCGATTTTCGTAACCTCCGTCTTGTCCACGTATCCCGGCACCAACAGCGTGGTTGCGGCGAGAACCGGTAGGTCAGCTCTCCGGTCGTAGTATTCCCTGTAGACCATTTCGAAGTTTCGGAGTATCTGGCTGTTGTCAAGTCCCGTCAAAGCCGTGTGTACGTTTGGGTCGAATGCTTTGAGGTCGAATTTGACGTTTCCACCGCTTTCGACAACTGTTTCGAGGGCTTTTTTAACGAGCCACGGGTTCCCGTCTCCGTTCCATTCGTAGCAAATTCTCAGAACTCTGCCGCTTGGCTTTGATTCATGCACGGCTTTTGAAGCGTTGATGGCGAAAGGAAGCTGCGGCTCCGCAGAACCTCCGAACCAGCACCAACACGAAATCGTGGAATTCTTCAAAGTCAACGTGACGAGCTCGTCAACTCCGACCACAGGCGATTCTGAAATTTTTTTGTGACTCCAGTTCTGGCAGAAGAGACAGTTAAGGCTGCATCCGTAGAAGAAGAGGGCGAGGTTGTGGTATCCGGTTTCGGGCCCGGGTTTGCAGGCGTATTTTGGATATCCTTTCCCGGTCCCGGCCGGACAGAAGTAGGCGTTGCAGCAGTTGGTTACGTGAGGGTCGAGGTAGTAGTGGAGCAGGCCTTGTTTAGCCGATGTCTTAGAGATGAGCCTGCCGCCGAAATTCATCCGCAGCCCACAGTAGCCTTTTTCACCCACGCCCATCGAGCAGTTGGCGGCGCATAGATTGCACGGGATTCCGCCGGCAGTTTTTGGCGGCGTAGCCGGCAGACCGAACAGCCTCCGAGAATATCCGTGTCCCGATAACGCCTTTGGAACCGCTTCGTCGGGGTTTTCACGCAAACAGTCGACGCACACCCCTAAAGCCGACGACACAATCGCCGTCCTTCCGCAGATGGAGCAGCACGAAGCGGTCTTCATCCCAATAGATGTGTGTATGGGTTGTAGTTGAAGGTTATCTGTAGGCCCAGCTGACGAGCCTTTTCTCGAGCGCGGCGAAGATGATGAACAGGCTGATGCCGAGGAAAGAAATGACGAGCAACCCAGTGAAAACCAGCGGCACGTCAAAACGCGCGCTGGCCGCTATCATCAAATATCCAGTTCCTTCGTTGCTTGCCACTGACTCCGATATGACCGCTCCGACGAAAGCAAGCGTAGAAGCCACTTTCAGGGAGCCAAAGAAATATGGCATAGAGCGGGGGATTCCGATTTTGGTGAAAATCTGGCCTTTAGATGCGCCGAGCGACCGCAGAACGTCCCTTATTTCCGGCTCGATGGTGGCCAGGGCGATGGCGACGTTGACGACGATGGGGAAGAATGATATGAGGAAAGCTGTGAGGACCGCGGGAACTTTGCCTATGCCGAACCAAATCACGAGGATGGGAACTATGGCGACCTTGGGGATGGTGTTGAAAGCGACGAGCAGTGGATACACCGCTCTGTATACGATGGCCGAATATCCGACGGCGAGCCCGAGGGCCAGCCCAAAGACGATGGACATTCCGAACCCGATTACGGTTGATTCAAGGGTTGCGTAGGAGTGGCGGAGTATGATGGCCAAGTTTGCGAACATAACTTCGAATATCCGCGACGGGGCTGGTAGGACGAATTCTGGGATTGTGAAGGCCCGCGCTGTCAGCTCCCAGACTGCGAAGAAGCCGACGAAAACCGCGGCTGGCAGACCGTAGTCCTTGAGGGTCGATATGAATAGAGTCGAAAGCGGCTGTTTCGACATCTACCTCACCTGAATCATTTCGCGTAGACGATGCATCTGGTCGACGAAAGCTTCTTCATAGCTTATTTCGATGGAGCGAGGTCTTGGATAGTCGGAGGTCATCGAGCCGATGATGGTTCCCGGCCTTTTGCTC
>JANWZT010000116.1 GCA_025054515.1 Candidatus Caldarchaeum sp. | reverse complement strand
TCTCCCACAAGCTTGACGCCCACGACTTCGGGCGTCGTCATGTAATAGGGCTGGCCGAGCATCACCGCCTCGGCTTCGATGCCGCCTACGCCCCAGCCCACAACACCCATCCCGTTCACCATCGGCGTATGCGAATCAGTCCCCAACACCGTATCAGGAAAAGCTGTTAACCCATCCCCAAAATCCCGGACATCAACCACCTTCGCCAAATACTCGAGGTTAACCTGATGAACGATACCGCGGCCCGGCGGAATCACGCGGAAGTTCTTGAAAGCCTTCTGCGCCCATTTCAAAAACATGTAACGCTCGGTGTTCCTCTTGAATTCGTATTCGAGGTTGAGGCTGAAGGCTTCGGGGATTCCGAAGAAATCGACTTGGACGGAGTGGTCGATGACGAGGTCGACGGGAATGCTGGGGTTGACTTTGGAGGGGTCGAGGCCGCTACGTCGCATGGCCGAACGCATGGCCGCGAGGTCGACCATCGCTGGAACTCCCGTGAAATCCTGCAGGAGAACGCGGGTCGGCATGAACGGGACCTCCCGTTTCCCGTTCTTCAGGTAGGCGGCGGACTCCACCACGTCATCGTCCGTGCAGATGTATCCGTCTTCGTTGCGTAGAATGTTTTCCACAAAAACCCTGATGCTGTAGGGAAGCTTCGCCAGCCTAAACAACCCCGCCTCCTCGAGAGACCGGAGCGAATAGTACCGGTATGTCCGGCCATCCAACGTGAATGTTTTGAGAGCCTTTTCCTTAAACAAGGCTGAAAACCCGTCCGATAACTGGTTATTAACGTTGGCTTTGCTGTTTCTTGAACAAATCTTCGAGCGTGTACGTAGTCTCGGGCGGCGGCGTCTTCTTGACCGGCGTCTCCTCGACCGAAACCTGCAGAAGCGGTGTTTTCAGAACTTTCTCCAGTCGTTTGACGAGGTCGAGGGGTGGGTTGAATTCGCCGTGCTCGATCTTCTTAATGATGGTTTCCTTTGTTTTGACGAGGGCCGCGAGCTCGGCCTGCGAAAGCCCCAGTTTCTCCCTTTCGCGTCGGACAACCTGCCCGAGGTCGTCCACGTATTCATACTCTATTTCGACGTCCTTCCTCCCCCGGGCTGGCCTCGCCATGTGTTATAGAGTGGTTTTGATGGGTTTAAGTTTTTCCAGCCCTGCTTCGGCGAAGCAGAGAACCCGTGAAACAACAGTCCACGCCTCCAAAGGTCTTTGATGCAGGGACAGAACTTCGTCGGCCAGCTTCTTCGTTTCTTCGCTAAAGTCGCCGTGAGGAAACCCGCCAACCATCACCAAGGGCCGCGGCGAAGAAACAAATCTTCGCCGAAACTCCATCATTCCCGCCAACCTTCCCCCCTCACCCATCAAAACCTTCGCCGAAGGCCCGACCTCTTCGACAAGTTCCCGCAAAGTCTTCCTCTCAAGCCGGAGAAGCTCCGTTCCTTCGCTGGATTTGACGACTGATTCGGCGAAAAGCTGCTCCATCAATCCTTTGAACCTTTCGTATACTCGGGGCAGCCTCACGGACGGGTTGACGGCGATGACGTAGCCACGCTGGGTTGAGACATAGACTTGGAGTAGGCCCGCGATGTTGAGGGGTGAGCCGAGTGCTTCGAGGAGGCAGAAATGAACGATGTCCGGCCTTCCGCGTTTGTAACTGTTTTGGAGATGTTTCATCGCGTGATGATGGTACGACCTGTCGAGAAGAAGCATGTCCGGGGCCTTCCCTCTTCGACGGGCCTCGTTCAACACCGACGGATGGCCCTGTATCTCCGGAGGAACAGTTTCGAGCGCGGCCTCGACCAAAACCAGAATCAGTTTCTCGAACACCAACAACATAAAACACGGCGATGCTTTAATTGTTGAAGAAGTGAAAAACGAAAAACTGAAGAGGAAAGTCCTGCGGCTCGTCGAAAAAGCCCTCGATTTCGCGGAAAAAACCTACCCAACCAACCCTGCACGGGCCATCGAAGCCGTCAAGCTCGCCGTCCGGATGGCCCAGAAAAAAAGAACCCGTCTTCCGCCGCAGCTCCGCAGAAAATTCTGCCGAAAATGCTTCACACCCTTCGTGGGGCCTTCGACTTTCTCTGTCCGCGTCAGACAGGAGGCCTCACCGCATGTAGTGGTCCGCTGCCGCGTCTGCGGAAACTTCAGAAGATACAGGATAGTCAAGAGACGCGTAGAGCTCTTCGCCTAAACACCGACCAACTCATCTTCGGGAATGAACCGCCGATACCATCTGTCAAACATCGCTTCATCGACGACGTGCAGCTCGACGCGTTCATCCGCCTCGGCGAACGACATCCCAGATGATCCTTCTAATCCTTGTTTCGTTATAATGCGTTTGCAGTAGGAGCAAAATGGGAAAAGTTTAGCCTCGGGCCATTCTTTTCAGCAACACGGCTGGAGTTATGGCGCCGACGAGCATGGTTGTTAGAACTACCGCCGAGCCTGCGAAAGCCATCATGAATGGGTCGAGTGCTGCCGAAGCGAAAATGCAAGGAAGATGACGACATGTCTGATTACGACACCTGCCGTAATACGGAGCAGCACCGTCGACAGCGAAAGATAAGCCATTTCCAGAAGGAACGACGCTGTATTTCGACTGCGAGAACAGGCCTCTTTAAAAGTGCCCGTATCCGGGTCCTTTTGAATGCGAGTTTGTCTCGATCCATCCACTGCTATCCTCAAATACTGATTGTTGCGTTTGTTTCGGCGGGTTGGTTGACGCGGTTCGTTCGGTTGAAGCGGAGAAGCTCATCAACAGGGTAGCGTTGTATCTCAAGAACAACCAAGTGGTTTCGCCGCCGCCTTGGGCCATGTTTGCGAAAACATCCGTCGCCCGCGAAGAGCCGCCTCGCAACCCCGACTGGTGGTTTATACGGGCTGCCTCGATTCTGAGGAAGCTCTACGTCCGCGGGCCTTTGGGTGTTTCGCGGATGCGGAAGTTCTACGGCGGCAGGCATCGGGTTGGAATGGCGCCTCCGTATTTTGCGAAGGGAAGCGGGGCCGTGGTGAGGAAGATTCTGCAGCAGCTGGAGAACGCGGGCTTGGTATCAACCGTGCCGAAAAAAGGAAGGGCAATCACGCCGAAGGGGATAAAGGTTCTGGAGCAAGCCGCGAAAACCCTGACGCAGGCTAAGTGAAGTACCGCATCGCGAGGAAAACCAGCACAAGAATCAATATCAGCAGCGGAGAAGTTCCGATGAAGATTCCGTCAACCCTGAACCCAACAAGCAGAAGAGGATGGATCCGTTCGATGTCTGTCAAATATCTGGCGAGGAAGGGGATGGCTATCAGCACGGCTCCGACGACGATGAGCAGCAGTCCGAGCATGATGGTCCATCCCTGAAACAGTTCGTTTTGCATGGCCTTTCACAGCAACTCCGAAGCTTTGGCGAGGACGTCGAGGACGTCTTGGTCGCTGAGCTGGTCGAATTTTTCGTAGAACTGGCCGATGGCGAAGAATTCGCTGGGCGTTTCGAGGACGACGACGTCGTCGGCGATTTTTTTGAGTGTTTCGACTGTTTCAGGCGGTGCAACTGGGACTGCGACGATGACTTTGCCTGCTCCTTGATTGCGGGCCATGTGGACGGCTGCTTTCATCGTCAAGCCGGTGGCGAGGCCGTCGTCAACCAACACAACCCTCCGGCCCTTGAGAGGCAGCATAGGCCTTCCACCTCTGTAAACGCGGGCTCTTCTTTCGATTTCCTTCTTCTCCGCATCGGCTTTTTCTTCGACGTAGCTCCGTGAAACACCTACGACCGCGGCGATTTCTTCGTCGACGAACACCGTCCCGTCTTCTGAAACAGCTCCGACCGCGAGCTCGGGCTGGCCCGGAGCACCGACCTTCCTCGTGATAACTATGTCCAA
>JANWZT010000115.1 GCA_025054515.1 Candidatus Caldarchaeum sp. | reverse complement strand
AACTTCTTCTTCACAGAGGTATCTGCACCAGTTTTCTCCATATTTTTTCACCAATTTCCCTGCTGCTCCAACCCCACGGATACATCAAATACCCTCCTTCAACGACGTCAACCCAATCCACATAGCCGACGGAAACCAAGGCCTCCACAGGTAACAAAACCGGTTTACCGAAAGTGGCCTGATCTTCGAGGCTGAGCCGTGGGCAGGCGGTGTTGACGAATCCGTCGAAGCTGTTCTCCATTATCGTAGAGACAGTGATTTCGTCGGCCGTAACTATGAACGACTTCTTGCCGCTTTCGTTCAAAGCTTTGTTCAACCTCTTCGCAATTCCCAACCTCATCTGACCAGGTTTGACGCTGACAAGAACGCCGACTTTCTCACTTTGTTTAAAGGCTGTTATCTGCATGAACCTTTGTCTAAGGATTTTTTCGCGATGTTGTTCAAGGTTTTTTACCTGCTGGCTGTGCGGGTCCGCGGCGACCACAGTTTTCCGTGTTGAGACGGCAACGCCGAGCCCATGGAACACACTGCCCAAAACCAAGAAGCCGTCCACATAATCCTCGATTTTCTTAAGCGCAGACACGTCGCATCCAAGAACTTGTGCATTATAGACAGAGAAGAGGTCGGGCTCCGCGGTAACCGGCTCCACACCCCGTGACTTCAGCAGTTCAGCGACCTCAGGGATGAAGTCAAGCCATTGGACACTGGCTCCGACCCCAACTCTTTTCAACCCAGTTATTGCGTCGACTACTTTATCGATTAGCGATTTGACTGGGGCCGGGTTTGCGTATCTGCATTCGATGTAGGCCGTGGGGAATTTGTCCCTTTTTAGGAAACGACTGTGGCCGAGGTGTAGGATGTAGTCGACGTTTGCGTTGTTCGCTTCGGTGTATGCGACGTCGCATCCTCCCCAGCAGTTGGAGCTTGAGAAGACCACTTCAAACCCTTCTTCTCTGAGAATTTCCCCTACTTTCAAGGCAACGGACCTAAGCCCCAACGGAGACTGGACAAGTATTTTCGAGGCGTTTCTCTCTCTCAGAGCTTCGAGGACATTTTCGAGCTTGACGTCATAGTTGTTTATAATTGGCAACCCGATGTGATTGGCTTTCTGGGTCTTAATATGTGTGATGATAAGTTTTTTGACCAGCTCTTCTTGTATGAGTATCGTGTCTGATTACGATGTTCTGGTCGTCGGCGGCGGCATTCTCGGGCTCGCATCCGCCTACTACATCAAGCTCTACAACAGAGAGCTATCGGTTGCGATAGTCGAGAAGGAGAAGGACGTTGGACAGGGCAACACGGCGCGTAGCGTGGGCGGATATCGCCAGGGCATATTCACTTCGCGTGTGAATCAAGTGCTCGCCGAAACTTCTGTGCAACATCTACGGGAGGCGGATGCGTCGGGCGAGGCCCGGCTTGGGATGAACGAGGTTGGATACCTAATCGTAATGGACCGCGACAGGTATGCAAAAGTAGCAGACATCGTGAGAAATTTTGTTGAAACTGGGAAAGCCGAGCTTATCGAGCCGCGCAAACTCTCTGAATATTTGGCGCTAAATACGAATTTTGAAGGCGACGAAGAAGCTGAGATGCTTGGTATCGGCAACGTCGTGTATGGGTTGTTTGCTCCAAAGTGCGGTTATCTTGATGTTGAAAAAGTCGTAGGGCTATACAAGAAAAGATGTGTCGACCACGGTGTCGAATTTATTTTGGGGAAGCAGGTTGAGAAGATCGTTTTGGAGCCCGTTCAACCTCTCGGCATCCCCAACGAGCCTCGGGCTTGGCAGAAAGCAAAAGTTGCAGGTGTTCTGCTTAACGGTGAAAAGATAACTTCGCGATTCACTGTCGTCGCAGCTGGGTCATGGTGTCCGGAACTGCTGGACCCCATCGGCGTCGATTGTTTCGTGAAGCCAAAAAAGCGACAGCTATTCGTCATCACCGCGTCGGGTGAGCTGGAAAATCTGTTGAACACGGTGTGGGCGGATGGCAGAAGGCTGCCTATGATTTTCTTTCCGAACGGAGCTTACGTGGTTCCACGCCATCGCGAGAAATCCTTTTGGGTGAGTTTGACCGATGAAATTGGCAGAAAATTCAGTCTCGACAACGAGCCCGAGCCATCATACTTCTACGAAAACGTTTATCCTCCAATCGTGAAATACTTTCCCCAGTTCGCTAACGCCAGGCCTTCTGCAATGTGGGCTGGAAATTATTCGATGAACTATCTCGACGGGAACCCATTGGTGTTCAAATTCCTCAACTGCCTCGTCGTTACGGGAGCCAGCGGAAGCGGTGTGATGAAGTCGGACGCTGTCGGAAGGATTGCTGAAGCCGCTCTGTTCGACAAACCCTACGCGGTTTTACATGGAGGAGTGAAGTTCGACGTCTCGATTTTGGGAATAGAGGATAGGAAAGTTGACAGAGAATATTTCATCCTGTAGGTGCCGTGTTTGCCTGTCTGGTATTTTGCGTATGGTTCAAACCTTGACCAAGAAGGCATGAAGAAGAGAGTAGGGTCTTGGCGGGAGATAAGGCCGGCTGTTCTGAAAGGCTATAGGCTGGTGTTCAACGTTTATTCAAGTTCGTGGCGCGGCGGCGTCGCCAACGTAGTCGAAGACCCTGACTCATCCGTTTACGGCGCAGTCTACCTTCTGGAAGAGAGCCAGCTGGAAAAACTCGATAGATACGAAGGCGTTCCCCACCTTTACCATAGGAGGAAAGTGACAGTCGATGTCGGCGGCTCACAGGTCGAAGCCTACATCTATGTTGGAACAAACCCTCGGCAGCGAATAATCGCCTCCGCAGAATACGTCGCCTTGTTGGTTAAAGGGTTGAGACGTCTCGGTTTTGGGGAGGACGTGGTCAACATGGTGAAGAGTTCGGCGGAGCGTCAGAAGTGAGAAGATTTGATTGACACAGGAGAGCTTCTGGAGAAGCTGGGATATGACTTCATCAAATTCTCGACCGAAAAAATTTCGCCCCCACTTTGTGATGAAAAGTTTTCAGACCTTCTGGCTGGCTTGGCACAATCACAAAGCCCCAGATGCAGAAACCTCGCAAGCTCTAATCTTTACGTTCATCAGAAAGAGGCGTTCAAGGTTTTGATGAGAGGTGAAAACCTCGTTCTCAAGGCCGGCACGGGCAGCGGCAAAACAGAGGCCTGGTTCCTCTACACGGGTGTTAAAAGGGTCAAATCCCTCGCGGTCTATCCGACCCTAGCTCTTTCCAACGACCAGCTTGATAGGCTCCGGGAATATTGTTCATGTCTCGGTTTGAAAGCAACGGCCATCGACGCTTTGAGGAAAGAGGAGATGCTGCGAACTATGAGCTCCCGAGAGTTGCGGACGATGCTGCGCGATTCCGACCTCGTTATCACAAACCCGGCGTATCTCCTCAACGAGCTGAAGAGAATCGGGGCCGGCAAGCCATCATTCATCAAGGATTTTCTCAGCGAGGTAAGGCTCGTCGTCCTCGATGAATTTGACTTCTACGGCCCACGTGCGATAGCCATCCTGCTGGCTATGATGCGGATAATGGTCGAAATCATCAACCCAGATTTCCAGATTACCATAATGACTGCTACACTTCAAGACCCGAAGGAGGTCGCGGAAATACTTTCCGAAATCAACGGAAAAAATTCAGCCGTAGTCGACGGCGAGCCGTTTCAAGCTGAAAACAGGACTTACCTCGTCCTCGGAAAGTCGCTCAAAAAAATTTGGAACACGATCGCTTCGCAGAAACAGGTTTTGGCCGCCGCCGGTGTCGGAAACGACGTCCTCAAATCCTTGGAAAACTTCGAGGATTTCCGAAAAAATTTCTTCAAGGTGGTTGAGGCCGCGAAGGCCGCGGGAGCGCAACTACCCGAATACTTCGGCGACCCTGCGGAAATCCT
>JANWZT010000114.1:304-3978 GCA_025054515.1 Candidatus Caldarchaeum sp. | reverse complement strand
TTTTGAAGGTTTTTTTGAGCTGGTTGTAGATTGTGAGGCGTTTTATGGGTGTTAGTGTTTTCGAGTCTGCGACGCCGATTGAACGGAGGGTTTGAAGGTCTTGGGGTCGTGCGGCGAAAGCCGAGATGACCAAGGGCCCCAAGACACATCCCCGGCCCGCTTCATCCACGCCGCAATAGAGAACGTCAGCCATGGTAGACCGCCACAACCATTACATGGTCCTTTTCAAAAGGTTCGAGGCTCAAAGTCTGAAGAATTTCGAAGCCGTTTTGGGCGAGGGTCTTCACCTCCTGTTCGACGACTTTAGCTGGTTCTTCTACGCTGTCGATGCTCCGGGCCTTAACCGCCAACAGCGTCCCCCCGCCTTTTTTCAGCATCAACCGGCAGTTGTCGGCGACCAGCTTCGCCTGCCGGGGTTGGGCGACGTCGGCGTAGACGACGTCAACGACTCCGACGATGTGGCTGTAGGTTTCGGGCTTGGTCGCGTCAGCCAGCACGGGAACAACGTTCCGTCTCCTCTCAACGACGCTGCGGATGAACTGCTGCATAACCTTCGGGGAAAAGTCGACGCCGTAAACCATCCCCAACACGCCGACGATGTCGGAGACGTGTGACAGCGTCGTTCCCGATGCCGAGCCGAGGTAGAGAACACGATGGCCATGTTTGATGAAGATTTCTCGGACGTCTTTGACGACGGCGGCGGCCAGCTTGCTCCTGAACGGGTTCCAGACCCGGTATTCAACGCCTTCGTATTGGATGAGTTCTTCGCCGTATACTTGGAAGCCCGGAACGAGGTTGCGTGTCGCGGGCCTAAGCCCTTCAAACCCTTCCACCCAGAAAACACCTTCAAACTTCGGATGCCGACGGACAACGAGCTTCATCTTCTTTTCCTTCTCCTTTCAGCCTGTTTGGCGACGGCCTTCTTGACGGGGGGTGAAGAATATTTCTGTCTGATGTCCTCTATCCTTTTTTCGAGAGATTCACGAAGCTGGCTGCTTCTGTCCTCTTTCGTGAAATAGTCGATGCGCGCGGCGATGCTTATCTTTGTAGCCAAAGCTCTTGCGATCTTGCCCCTCTGCCACTTTGGGGCGCTGTGGACGTAAGGGTGCTGGAAAATAACTCCGTGTTTTGGCGCTCCGCGGCCGGTCTTCAAAAAACGGAACAAGGCCTTTTCAGCACCCAAAACCTGTACGGTGCTCGCGGGAAGACGGGCTAAATTCTCCAGCCCCCCGGCCAACGAAATTAAGCGACTTCCCAGAACAGGGCCAGCTACGGCCGAAAGATTCGGCGCCTCGGACGCCATAAGCTCCCGGATGTATTCCGCCGTCTTCTCAGCGAGCTTACCCACATCGAGGCCCAGCGAAGCCAAAGCCGAAACATTCGCAGCATCCCTAGGAGTGAGAGGCCCACCTACAGATCTCCCAGCGGATTCGACGATTTTAGCCGCAACTTCATGACCAACAACTTTAGAAATCTTCTTTTCGTCAATGCTCTGTCTGATCAAAGGCATCGCGACCAACTCGAGGTAAGCATCGATTTCTGGCACAAGACCTGAAAGCTCGGGAAAATGAACATCATACCATTCCTTGACCCGGACATAAACTTGGTTCTTGGTTTTCTCGAGGTCATCCAAAGCTCTAACCGCGTGCACGATGTGAAGATCGCGGCGGCCGGCTTCAGCCATTATTTTCTGCCGCGCTATCAGCGTAGAGACCTCACGGACGAGGGAGCGATATTTTACAGCCTCCTCGGGTGCCATTAAAGATTCGAGGTCGACGAACATCGGTTCAACGGGCTCAAGAGTTATTCCGTATCTTTCTGAAGAACTCTTCAAAGCACGGGCAACTCTTTCGTCCCAGAAAACCAAAACGTTGAACCCTTTTTGACGCACATTCGTGAGAAATGCTTCGACGTAATTAGCTGGAATTTCATCCGATTCAGTCATCCTGGCTATTTCGACAGGGTTGTCGGAGAAGGGCTTCAACTCAACGGCTCGACGGCTTTCGTCGAAAATCGCGAAGCCCACGGCAGTCATCAAAACAACAGCCCGAGACATCCGAGAGACATTCTGTTTGTCCAACATTTAAATAAGATAACAGACGAATCAACTTCCAAAACCCACGTGAGCCGAGACGTCAGAGAATGCGATGACGTCGTGTCTGTGTTTTTGGATTCATGCCGGCTGAGATAGGGCTAAATATCGGAAACAATAATTGAACGCGGTATGCCGTCCCACGGAAGCATAACCAAGGCGGGAAAAGTAAGAAGCCAAACGCCCAAGCTGGAGGCAAAACCGCGGAAATCGCCTTTCCCGAGAATGCGGAACAGGGCGAACTTCGTGAAAAGGGTTTTGACCCCGGCGGCGACGCCTAAAGAATAGATTACGCTTAACGACGACTTTGGTTTGTTGAGGGTCGCGGCCGTTATCCCGGCGAAAGGGGGTGTGACCGGCGCCTCTCTCGCCGTGGCACATATCATGCTCGGTCTTCTGAGCCGCTTTCGTGGGAAAGTGGACGTGACTTTGGTAACTTCGCCTGAGGCCCTCAACTATCCGGTTTTCAGGAGGCTACGCGAGAAAGGTGCGAAATTCGCTTTATTTAGATTATCGGGTTTACCCAGTTCCTTCTACTGGTTTTTTCTCGGTGTTTTGTTGCTCTCGCTGCTGCGTCACGGGCAGTTTCACGTTTGCCACTTCAGCACTCCGAAAGCTTTGTTCTATCTTTGGCCATTCGCGAAAATCGTGTCACACAGAATCATTCTGAGCTTGGAGGGATATCCGCCCTACGAGCTGTCCGACGCGAGGCCCATACAGAGGATGATTGGAATCCTGGCTTGGCGCTTTTCCATAGAGCTAGCCGATCATGTCGCCGCGTGTTCGGAATGGATGAGGAAAGTTGCGGTAAAGGATTCTGGTCACGCCGGAAAAATTTCAACGGTCCACAACCCAGTCGACGTGGAACGGTTCGCCGAAGCGGCCTCCAAATCTAACGGCCATTTCCGTCTTCTCGTGGTCGCCAGGCTCCACAGGGTGAAAGGCGTGGATTTGGCCCTGCGAGCTTTACGTAACCTTTTGGACAGAAACACGAGAGGTGTAATGCTTACCATCGTCGGTGATGGACCTGAAAGAGCTCGTCTGAAAAAACTGGCGAGAGAACTGGAATTAGATGAATATGTTAGGTTCGAGGGTGTGCGGTATGATGTGGAGGATTTTGTAAAACAGGCTGATGTGGTTTTGGTTCCTTCGCGTTATGAACCTTTCGGCATGGTGGCTGCAGAGGCCGGAGCCGCCGGCAAACCCGTGGTCGCCTCCAAAACCGGAGGCCTTCCGGAAATCGTCGAAGATGGTGTCACAGGCCTACTGTTCGAAACGGAAAACGTAGTGATGCTCGCAGAAAAAATTTCCCAACTGCTCAAAAGCGAAGAAGATCGCAAGTTCATAGGTCTAAATGCTTCGAAAAAGATTTTTGCTTGTTTCTCACCAGAAGCCGCTGCGGAAAAAATGTTTCGAGTTTATCTTTACGCCCTTAGGCAATGAATGATTTTCGAAACCATTCAACATATCTCCTTACCGCCTCTTCGATGTCTGTTTTTGGGTTCCAGCCGAGCTTCCTGACGGCTTTCGTGTTATCGCAAAAGCTCACTAGCGTTTCATGCGGCAGGAGCTCCTTGTCAAT
>JANWZT010000114.1:0-294 GCA_025054515.1 Candidatus Caldarchaeum sp. | reverse complement strand
GGAAGAAGCTCTTTCTCCACGATTGCGACCCGCCTTCCCATGTTCTCCATCATGAGTTCAGCCACTTTCCTAACGCTCACAGGCCTTCCGTAACCTATGTTGTAGATTTCGCATCCCGACCCTTTTTCACCAACTAAAACCGTGCCTTCGACAGCATCGGATATATAGGTAAAGTCCCTTTCAGCGGGCTTGAACAATCCGTTAATATATCTGCCGTAAACTTCGACGGGTAGGTTCTGGGCTATACAGCGAGCAAATATGTTGAAAACTATGTTTCCCCTGCATCTTTCGCCG
>JANWZT010000113.1 GCA_025054515.1 Candidatus Caldarchaeum sp. | reverse complement strand
TCCGGCGGCCGCGGCTGCTTTCCGTGAAACACCGACGGTCATGCCGGTTCTGCCCGTGGTCCTCGTCCTCTGACCCCTAACCTTCAACCCGAGGGAATGGCGTATCCCTTTCCAGCTTTTCGTCCTCATCATGGTCTGGATGTCCTCTTTGACGGCGAGCTCGAGGTCGGCGCCGATGAGATGTTTGTTTTCACCGGTAATTGGGTCGAAACGGCGGTTCACCATCCAAGCTGGTATACCGTTCTTAACAGGATTTTTCGCTATCTGCTCAATCTTTTCAATCTGCTTCTCCGAAAGGTTGCCTATCCGGGTTTGCGGGTCGATTCCCGCCACCCTCGATATCGCGTAGCCCAAGTTCACGCCTATGCCCTTCACTCTGGCCAAGGCGTAAGGAACTTTCAAAGTTCCGTCGACGTCTGTGTTCATGACACGGACTATCAGCCTGAAGTCTTTCGACATTCATCCTTTGTCAGCGGCTCGTCTATATAAACATGCAACGGAAGTTCTTCATTTATGGGAATACTTGATGGAAAGAAATGTATCGTGACGGGGGCGACGGGAGGCGTTGGGAGAGCCGTTGTTGAAGAATTTTTAAACGAAGGAGCTTACGTTGTCGCGGGCGCGCGCCGTATCGCTGTTTTGGAAGAGCTTGCCAACGGTTGGAGGAAAAGGTTTTCGCCTGACCGCGTTCATACCGAATTCCTTGACGTTTCTGACGAAAAGTCGGTTTCCAGCCTTGTGGAAAAGGTTCTGAAGCTCTTCGGAAAAATCGACGCAGTCGTCAACGTTGCCGGATACGTTCTCGAGCCAGAGCTGTGGAACAAAAGGCTGGCTGAAACATCGGCTGAAGAAATCTTTGCAGTCATGAATGTCGACGTCATCGGCTCGTTTCTGATGGTTAAACATGCGGTCAAATCGATGAAAAAGCAGAAAGCCGGTGTCTTCATAAATTTCAGCTCCACCCCCGCCATCACCGGATACGACAGAGGCCTCGCCTACACGCTCGCAAAATCAGCCATCATCGGCCTCACCAAACACATCGCGTGGGAATACGGCAGACACGGCATCCGCGCCTATACACTCGCGTTGGGGAGCATCGAGACCGAGCCATCTGTAAAATGGCTCAGCAAAGGCGAATACGAGATGCTCGCTCGCGAAAGCCCTCTGGGTAGATGGGGCAGGCCCGAGGAAGTGGCAGCCGTCGCAGCTTTCCTATGCTCAGATAAACCCAGCTTCGTCAACGGCCAAACAATCGTCATCGACGGCGGCGCCGTTTTGTACTAGCAACATTTATAAAAGGCACGGCGCTATTCCAAATGGATAGGGCTATGGCCATTCAGGGCATCGAATGGATCATCGTCGCGGTCGTCATATTGATTCTTTTCCTATGGGGGCCGGACAAGCTGCCGAAGATAGCGAGGTCCATAGGCCAGGCTAAGAAGGAATTCGAAAAGGCTCAGAGGGGCCTCGAAGAGGATTTGACGAAGGCGGTGTCTCCGACGCCTTCGGCGCCTACCACCACCGACGACAAGCTGCTTGAGGTGGCGAAGGCCTTGAACATCCCTACGGAGGGAAAAACTAGGGACGAAATAGCGCGGGCAATCGTCGAAAAATCTCAAAAACAGACTTAACGTTAAATTATTTCGCCATCCATCGAGGACGGGCTGTGGTTGAGCAAAGACAAGGAAATGCCGCTTATCGAGCACATACGCGAGCTTAAAGACCGTGTGAAGGTGATAATAGTTTCCTTCATAGTGGCTCTCATTTTCTGGCTTGCGTTCCCCGCCGACCTTGCGGCGGTCGGACTAAACCCGGAGTTCTACGAGCCTATGGTATCTGTGGTGCTTAAGCGGATCGTTCAAGACGTCGGAGCAGGCCGGCTCGAAATCATAGGATGCAGCATGACATCACCTCTCGAAATCATCTTCCTTTCAGCGGCCTTCCTCGCCATCGCCACCATCATGCCCGTCATCGGGTACGAAACATACGCATATGTCGACCCAGCCCTGTACCCTCATGAAAGAAGACTGATCTACGGCTTCACGCTGGCGTTCGCAAGCCTTTTCCTAGTTGGCGGACTTTTCGGCTATTTCATAGCGACACCCCTAATCATGAGGGCGATGATTTTCTTCTTCGAGCTCGCGGGTGTCGTGCCAACGGTTTGTGCGATCGATTTTTACAGCCTTGTGTTTACGACGGTGCTTTTGATAGGAATTGTCTTCACAGCGCCGGCCATCGTCGTGCTTCTCGTCCGATTCGGAATCATCAGCACAAGCCTCATCACGCGGAATCGACTCTACGTCTACGGAATACTTTACATCTTGGTGGCGCTTATCACGCCTGACGGATGGCTGGTGGGCAACGCCATCCTCTTCCTTCCCCTTGTCACACTCATAGAATCTTCAATCTTCATAGCAAAAAGGGTCGAAAAAACAAGGCTTCAGAACAAGTTTGTGGGAAATTGTAAATTCTGTGGAAACGGCCTAATGGAAGGGGATCTGTTCTGCAGAAAATGTGGCAGAGCTCAAGAATAACAGCAAAAAGTAGATGGAGTTATTGAATCCATGTATTATCATCGCCGGCGTTAGTGAATCTGTTTTGTCGAATGCATAGGCCGCGAAAACCCCGATGGTCAAAGACGGGAGCAAGCGTGTTGCGTCCAAATGGGCCGCCGCGAAAATCACAGACGACAGGAGAAGGGAGAAATTTCTCGGGAGCAGTTTTCTCAGCTTCCGGTGAACTATTCCGCGGAATATTATTTCCTCGGCCGGCGCGACGACGACGAAAGATAGCAGAATAGATGAGAGAAGCTCCTGTATTGTTGTCGGCCGCATCAAATCGATGGTTTTCAGAAGCTCCGGGTAAGGCGGGAACAGAAAAGACGAAGCGACTGCCGCCGAATAGGCTGAGAAAGTGGCGGCCGGTGCTAGAAACAACCCTGTTTTTAACCCCGCCAACGGCCTGAAAGATGATTCGAACAAGGATGTTCTTGTGAGGAGGATGGCTGTCGACAAAAGAATTATTTGAGGCAGCCAGATGCGGCTTAGACCGATGGCGTCTGCGATGTAGAGGCCGACGGTTAAAGCGGCTAAGGCCGCCGCAACGGCTAATGAGGCGTCACGAATTTCTGCAAAAGCCTTCATCTGTTCTTCAGCAACGATTTGATGGTGCCGGAAATCTTTACCGTCTTCAACACTGTTTTTTTCCCTTCAATTTGACGGACAAGCGACAAAGCCAAAATAACCTTTGGGGTCCAATCGTGGTTGCACGAAAAGACGGGGAGCTTCCCTAAATGGACTGTCCTTAAACCCGACAGAGAAAGGCCTTCCAAACCGAACAGCCGTCCGAAGACCTCTTTAACAGCAGATTCGACCTCATGACTGCTATTCGCTTTGATACCGTTGACCATGATGTATCTTTTCCGGGATTTGAAAACCTTTTTACGCAAGACTTCTTTCCCTCAGTATCTGAAGGGGATGGACGGAAACGGTTTCGTAGTACCCTGCTTTTCCATCGGTCAAGGCCGCGGCGACATGAGCAAGCTGATGCGGAGGTAAAACTTCTTCCGCAGATGAAGCGCCGCTGGACACGATGATTTGCCGACCGTTCAGATGAGCTTTGCGGATGAACGACGTTACGTTCCTCCATGTTTTCTCGTTTTGAAAACAATTGACCAACTCAGACACGGATACTTCGATTGGGTTTCGGAAAATCTCCGCCACATGTCTGTCAAATTCAGCGATCCCTCCGTGAACCATCACGGTCGCAACTCTTTCATCCCTGCATGCTGTCATCAAAGCTTCCCGTGTAGCAGGCACCACAGACACCAAGGCCTTTGCACCGGAGACTCTAACAGCTTCAAGAACATCTCCACGACTTGAAGCCTCCACAACAACCTTCTCAAGAAGACGGACACCTGAAAATGAATGCATACGTCCACGCGTTCCTTCAACACAGGCGGATGAATAGCCAAACATCGCGAGAC
>JANWZT010000112.1 GCA_025054515.1 Candidatus Caldarchaeum sp. | reverse complement strand
CGTACCTACGGTGCGTGTTACTGTCTCTCCCGAGCCTCCCACTGTTACTGTTCTTGTGGCCGGTGAAGTCGACCCCAATATCGCAGGTGAGACTACTACTCCCAAGCCGAGACCCGCCAACAAAGCGATGACTGTTGCAACAGCAAGCACGACGGTTGACGCAGCCTTAATCATGTTTTATTTTAACTACTGAAGAGGTTTATAAGCTTTGTCCAAATTTCCAGACAGAGAGGAAAACAATCGACCACCAACAACGAAAACATCCTTTCAACAGGGGATGATGACCGGTTTTGCTGAGCAAAAATTCAAAATTTCAGCTGACAATTCATACATTAATTAGGCAAAGCTTAAGCGTACCGGCAACGCCTTACACTCTTTTCCCCTAAAGGTTCTTGAGCACCTTGGACAATTGTCCAACGGCTTTTTGAACGTCCTGTCTGCTGTTGAAGAAATGATGTGCGAACCGGAGACCCGGTCCACGTGCGGATGTGATAACTTTACGCCTCCGCATGAGAAGCTCGACCTCATGGGATTTCGAACCAATCAGGACAGAAAGAGTTGGGCCGACAGATTCGTCTATGGGGCTGAAAAACTCAAACCCTTGGTCATAGATTAGGTTGATAAAATGTTTTTTTATTTTTTCGACATGTTGATAGATCTTATTAACTCCTATTTCAGCGATGATGTTTATTCCGGCTGCTGCAGCATACATGCTAGGTACGCTCCACGTTCCCATTTCGAAGCGTTTCGCATCTTTGCGATAGTCCATTTTCTCTGGTCCGAAACGAAATGGGTCTTTCTGTGAAAACCAGCTCACAGCAGAAGGCCGCAAACTATCGACAACCTCTTGTTTTACGTACAGGAACCCTGCACCCGGTAGGCCGAGCAAAAACTTAGTGGCTCCTGCCACTAGAAAATCGACATCCATTTTTCTGACATCGACGGGTTCCACGCCGATGCTCTGGTAAACATCAATTAGAAAGTATGCGCCTTCTCCTCTGCAGATCTCCGAAATCTCTTTAACATTCTGCCGGAACCCGTTTAAAGCGCTTACGTGGAATGTGGCGACCAGCAATGTATCGGAATCGACCGCTTTCCTGTATTCATTGACATCTATAACGCCTTCCTGATTTTTGATGATTTCTACTTCGAATCCGTATTCCTTTAACCCGTTAAGCGTCACACCTATCGTCGGGTAGTCGAGGTCTGTTGTCACGATTTTTTTCCGCCCATTAGGTCTAAAACTACTCAAAAGAGATATCAAGGCGCTGCTCGCAGAGTAATGTGGACATATCTCCTCTGGTTTTGCTCCGATTATTTTTGAGAAAAGTTCACAAGCTTTGTAAACTTCCGCTGTCCATTCTTCCCACGGGTTACCCTGTTTGAGCAGAGATTGTTGATATTTTTTTAAGGCGTGGATGACGTCCACGCTCAAAGGTCCCTGTGAACAGCTTGCAAAATATGCTTTACCACGGATAGCGGGAAAACGTTTACTCCAATCCATCTCCGCTATGGCGGATACAGTTTTATCTAAATCTTTCTACGGAAATCATGATATTGGGTTTAGCGATTGTTGCTACTGTCATTTTGCGATGAGTAGCCACGTTTTAGGCCTAAGAAAACCCGCTGAAGTCCTAATGTTTTGAGTTCGGATGGTGTCCCCTCATAGGCTTTCAAACCAGAAACGAACACCACCACCCTGTCTGCAAGTTTTAACGCTAAATCTACGTTCTGCTCCACGATCAAAACTGGTATGCCGGAATCCCGGATTTGACGTATTTTCTCCGCGATGTTTTCTGTTATTTTCGGCGAAAGGTTGGCGGTTGGCTCGTCCAGCATCAGTATCTTTGGTTGTGTCATCAAAGCCCGCGCTATGGCGAGCATTTGTCTCTGACCGCCGCTCATCAACCCGGCCTTCATGCGTTTATAAGGTTCTAGGTCCTTGAACAATTCGAACATCTCCGCCATCTTCCTAACAACCTGTTTCTTGCTTTTCATCAGATAAGCTCCGAGTTCAAGGTTTTCCATACAAACTAAATCTGAAAAAACGTTGTCGGTTTGGGGTATGAAAGCGATTCCCTCCTCCGCCGCGTTCTCCGGTCTAATGCCCGTGATATCACGGTTTCCAAGCCAAATTCTCCCCGAGAATATCCTAGTAAGGCCTAAAATGCTCTTCAGAAAGGTGGATTTACCACTACCGTTAGGACCTATTATGCCGATTATCTCTCTTTCGGAAACCTGAAGGTCGACACCGTGAATTATTTCAACTTGACCGTATCCAGCGCTCAATGCCTCAACGCGTAGGCTAGTCATTTTCAACGCGTCCTCCCGAGTACACCGTAAGCAACTGCTCATTCGTCAGAACCTGCGAAGGCTTACCGCTTAAGAAAATCCTCCCGCGATGCATGACATAAATCCAGTCTGCAAATTCTTCAACGACTTGTAGACGGTGCTCAATTACTAACACAGTCATCCCTTTCTCTACCCTAAACTTCGATATGATATCGAAAATTTTCTTGACCAAGACAGGACTTACACCAGCTGCGGGTTCATCCAGAAGTAAAAGCTTCGGGTCGGCCATCAACGAGCGGCCGAGTTCCAAAAGTTTCAACTGTCCACCCGAAAGCTGTCCGGGAAACTTCGTTACATGATCCCCTAAATCGAGCAAATCAAGTATTTCTAATGCTTTTTCTCTCAGCAGCTTCTCCTGTTTAACCTGTAAATTCCGAGCTAAAACTGCGTTTAAGGGATTATCTCCAACTTGTTTTCGACCAGCAAAGACAATATTATCATACACCGTCATCTTGTAAAAGAGTTGAGGAAATTGAAAACTTCTGACAATGCCAAGTTCGTAAATCTTGTGTGGCGGAAGCGCGGTGATATCTTTACCTTCAAAATAGACTTTGCCTGAAGTTGGCACGTATATTCCCGATAAAACAGTGAACAAGGAGGTCTTACCGCTCCCGTTGGGACCTATTAATGCAGTAATCTTCGACTTTTCAATCGTTAACGACACGTTGTCGACTGCTGTTAATCCGCCGAATTTGAGGACTAGGTTTTTGGTTTCAAGAATAGAGTTATTCTGCACCACTTTTAATCCGCCCCTCCTTCAGAATTCCTGTTGGTTTGAGGGCTACGACGATCATCAACAACAACCCAGTGAGAATAAACATAATGTTGTTTGGGTCTAAGGGTAAATTGAGGTAATCTTTGGCTATTCGTGTTCCGCGGGCTACCGAGGTTACTACGAGGGCGCCGACGAAAGCGCCTGCAACCGTTGCCGGTCCTCCGAGGATGCTCATGATCCAGATTTGCAACGTGATAGCCAGTATGAAGATGTCGGGCGAAACGTATCCGACGTATTGAGCGTAAAAACTTCCTGCGGCGCCTGCCATGGCTGAAGCTACAGAGAAAACTACTGCTTTGGCTAGGGTCAGATTTTTTCCGTAAACCTTCGCAGCAAGCTCGTTCTCTCTTACTGCTCTCATGATTCTTCCGAAGGGAGAGTTAGTTAGACGCCATGAGACTACGACGCATGCGAGAAAAATAGCACCAACCATTAGGGCATGAGCTATGAGATGCAAGTCGTATGAGGTCTGCCGTAGGTCGATAATTGGCTGTATCCCCCGTATGCCAAGAACTCCTCCGGCAAGCCAGCTTTCGTTCTTTAAAATGACGCGGGCAGATTCAGCGAACACGAGAGTTATGATGGCCAAATAGTCTGACTGAACCCTTATTGCCGGTAGGGTTATTAGAAGTCCGGCCATGGCCGTTGTTAACACAGCGCCTATCAATCCCAACAGGGCGGGATGACCGTTTGTGGTAAGAATAGCGTAGCTATATGCACCTATTGCGAAAAACGCCGACTTTCCAAAGTCTATGAGGCCGGTGTAGCCATACTCTAAGTTTAGGCTTAAAGCGAGTATAGCGAAATAAACCGTCACGATTAAACTGTCCAGTATGAATATGTCAAGGTTGGTCACGTCGGACACCCTCTTTCGAAATG
>JANWZT010000111.1 GCA_025054515.1 Candidatus Caldarchaeum sp. | reverse complement strand
TGAAGAAGCGCAACCAATCCTTCAGCCGTCGACGAAGCTTTTCCGTAGCCTCTAATCAAGAGGAGGCCAACGGCCGCGGTAAAGCCGCTCATCAACAATCCTTCAGCGGATATCTTAAATTCGGTGAAAGAGCCCGGGCCGTAAACAGCCGAATAAACCAGCCCAAGCGATGCGGAGGGCGTCACAACTGCGACGAGATTCATCAGGCCCAGAAACAGGGCTGGAACAGCCAAATAAACAGGCTCTTTGACGTCGTCGCTGGGTTTCCCGACGAGGAAAATTTTGCCGAAGAAGTAGAGGATGTAGGCGAAGGTGAGGCCGCCGCCCACCACGAGCAGAAAAGGCGTGAACGGAGGCTGGTTTTTGAATGATGCTTCGAAAAGAAGTTCCTTGCTTTGGAAGCCGAGGGTCGGCGGCAGTCCCGCGAGGGAGATGGCCGCTATGGCCGCGGCCGATGCAGTGATGGGCATTTTTCTCCAAAGGCCTCCGAGGTTTCGAATGTCGTTGACGTGTGTTGCGTGTGTGACGGCGCCGACGACGAGGAAAAGCGAGGCCTTCGATAATGCGTGGCTGATGATGTGAAGTAGTCCGGCTTTCTGACCATAGTCAACAGCGGTGGAAAAGGCCCAGACCAGGAGGCCGAGCTGGCTTATGGTGCTGTAGGCCAGTATTCGTTTGAGCTCCGTCGACCGAATTGCCAAAATGCTTCCGATCAAGGTTGTGATCATGCCGAAGACGTAGAAAATGGTTTGCCAGTCGGTTGACGCGAGGGCTGGCAGGAACCTTGCGAGAAGGTATACGCCTGCTTTGACCATCGCCGCTGAATGGAGGTAGGCGCTGATGGGTGTTGGCGCAACCATGGCGTCGGGAAGCCAGATGTGTAGAGGGAACTGGGCCGACTTCGTCGCAACCCCCACGGCGAAAAGCATGAGCAGAGGCCCGTAAAATCCGCTGGCCCTGATAACCTCGTTCGACATGAGAATATCGGCGATGTCGTATGAACCAGCCGCCACCGCCATGAGAATCAGCGAGCCAAGGAGAGAAAGTCCGCCAAGACCCGTTATCAACAGGGCCTTGAAAGCCGATGACTGTGCCTTAGCCTCGGTTTTGTCGAACCCGATGAGCAGGAAAGAGCTGACCGTCGTCAGCTCCCAAAACACGAAAAGGGAAATCAGGTCGCCGGCCAAAACCAGCCCGAGCATCGAACCCATAAACAGCGATAGATACGCGAAATACCTGCTCCGGCCTTGCTCGATGTAGTGGATGGAATAATACATTATGACGGCTCCGATTCCAGTGATCAGGACGGCGAAAAGATACGCCAGCGCGTCAAGTCGGATGACAAAGTTAAGCCCCGCCGAAGGAACCCACCCGTAAACAACGCTGGTTTCGCCGTGGAAAACCCAGAGAAAACTAACGACCACAAACGACAAAACAGCCGCCAAAAAACCAGCAACTCCTCCGGCACGGCCGCTACCCTTCGCTGACATGGCCGAAACGGCCGAGGCAACGAAAGGAGCTGCTAACGAAATGGAAAGTAGAAAATCCGTTAACAGCATCGCTTTACAGCTTTTCCGAAAATATTTCTATTAAACCTTAGTTTTCTCCCGAAATTTCATCCGCTTCCTTAAATAGACGCATAGTCTAAACGTGTGTGGGTTCTATTGTGGAGCGGCCAGAGGAAAAACTACTGGTCCAGAAAATCGAGCGGGGAATCGTGATAGACCACATCGCTCCCTGCAAAGGAGTTCTCATCTACAGCATCCTCAACCCAGACCCCGGCTCAACTGCGGTCATCGCAAAAAACGTTCCATCAGCCAAACACGGACGGAAAGACCTCGTAAAAATCGAAGGCGAATACATCACATCAAGCCTCGTCAACGTCATAGCGCTGATCTCCCCGACGGCGACCATCAACATCATCTCAGACTGGCGCGTAAAATCCAAAGAAAGAGTCAAGCCGCCCAAAGAGGTCGTAGGCGTAATCGACTGTAGAAACCCTTCATGCATGTCTAAGGGCCCCAACAGCCGGTTCTCGGTCGAGCTAAACCCCTCGATAGAGCTCACAACCCTCCGGTGCACCTTCTGCGGATACATCTATTACTACGAGGACGCTGTCAGAGAAATCACCCAAAAGGCTTCGTCGGGGATACTCGTTTCACGGAGCCGTGTCCGCAGGGAGCTTCTCGACCTACTGGTCAGGAAAGGCGGCCTCCGTTACCATCAGAGATTCAGGCTAAAAAGCGGCCGACTAAGCCCTTATTTCGTCAACGTCGGAGCCTTGAACGACGGCGAATCACTCGCCAAGCTCCGCTGGATTTTCGCCAGCTACATCGCACTGCTCCTCCAAGAAGGCCTGATAGAGGATTTCGACTTCGTCTTCGGCCCAGCGTATAAAGCCATCAACCTCGCGTCACTCACCTGCGAAGGCCTCAAAGAATACTACGCCATCAACAAACGCTTTCTCTACGACCGGAAAGAAGTCAAAAACTACGGAGACGTCTCGATGGATGGAAGCATCGTCGGCTCCGAATACTTCAGCCCCGGCCAGAAGATCCTCATCGTCGACGACACCATCACGACGGGAAAAACAAAAATCGCTTCACTCAACAAGCTTTCAACACTTGGCGACCCGAAGATCGTCGCCGTCGTCGTCGCCGTGGACAGGCAGGAGGTTTCAGAGGAAGGCGGGCTAAGCGCCGTCGAATACCTCGAAAAGCACTTAGGCGTCAAAATCTTCCCCATCCTACCCGCTTCAACTATCTACGAAATGATCAAACAAGACCTTTCACCCGAGGAAAGAACCGACTGGATAAGCTACTACAACGAATACGGAGTGGTCAAGCTTTCATGAAGCCTTTGATAACGAAGTATGATGAAGCCGTTGCAAGGCACCGCTCGGTCCTCTGCCTCGGGCTCGACCCCGACCCAGCATCCCATCCATCCACCGATGAAAAGCTACGGTTCTGTCTACGAATGGTCGATATAGTGTCCAAGCATGTTTCCGCAGTCAAAGTCAACGAAAACTTTGTCCGCGATTTTTCTATCACCGAACACCGAAAGCTGACCGAAGCCATCCATTCCCACGGCCTCATCACCATCTACGACTGCAAAATGAACGACATCGAAAACACGGTGAGAGCCGGCATTACGCAGGTCTCGAAAATGGGATATGATTTCATCACCTTCAACCCTGTCATGGGAACTTTGGCTGCGGCGGTCAAGCACGGCGAAACGCATCAAGTCGGGGTCATCGTCCTCCTCCACCCTTCAAACCCCGAATCCGAAAAATACTTCCGAACACAGCTGGCAAATGGGAAAAAATTCTACGAAAAGATTCTCGAAGAAACCGTCGCGGCGAACGCAGACGGCGCCGTCGTGGGCCTACATCCCAAAATAACCGGAGAAGAAGTCATCCAAATTAGGAGCAAGCTCGGAGAGGACAAAATCATCCTTTTCCCCGGCGTCGGCGCCCAAGGAGGAGACCTCGAAACCGCCGTATTGAACGGTGGCAGAAGAATTCTCGTCAACGTGGGAAGAACCATCATCTACTCTCCGGAGCCGGAACAGACGGCCTCTGAGATAAACAGTAGGATAAACGAACTCAGGCATGTTCACACAGGAAAGAATATTTAACACCCAAACATCATCATAGCCGAAGGTGAAGACTTTTGACCACTAAGATAACGTATGTTTCTCTTTTCGCCGACGAAAGCATTCACCCGAGCTATGAAAAAGCTTTGAAGGATGTCGAAGCAAAGTACCTGGGCAGACATTATCCCATGTATATCGGCGGGAAAGAAGTCTTTTCGGAGGGTGGTGAATTCGAGACACGCAGCCCCATCGACAGGTCCATCGTCGTCGGTTACTTTCAGAAGGGAGCCGCCGACCATCTACGGGCTGCGGTTCAAGAGGCGAAGAAAGGTTTCGAAAAATGGTCTAACACGGACTGGCGTGAAAGGGTTCGTGTAATGCGGAGGGCTGCGGAGATAATAGATGAGCGGAAGTTTGAGATAGCGGCCGTCATCACCTACGAGGCGGGGAAGAACCGGCTTGAGGCCCTTGCGGAAGCTTGGGAAGCCATCGACGCAATCAAATACTACGCCCGAATCATGGAGGAGAACAACGGCTACGAGAAGGAGATGGGCC
>JANWZT010000110.1 GCA_025054515.1 Candidatus Caldarchaeum sp. | reverse complement strand
CAATGCCAAAGCCACTACTGCGGCCCCCACACCCAATGAAACGATTATGAAGGACATCGCATAAGGGTCGACCAAACCTCTTCCCATCTTCACGGCGAGAGAAACGAAGCTGAGATGAGCCGCGTTAATCATGATTTCGAGGCCGATGATCTGCTTGATGAGGCTTTTCCGCGTTGCGAGACAGTAGGTTCCGACGATGAACAGGAATGAGGCGACCAGCACGTTGTATATAACGGGCAATGTCAAGGAGATTCCTCCTCCTTTTTCAGCATCGCGCTGAGGCCTACCACAAGAGTTAGAACAACCAAGCCGAAGGCGATGAAAAGGGGGAAAAGCCCGCCGTATAAGAGGATGCTGACGTTTCGCCATATGGTGTTGGGGTCTGCGGGAACGGCCCGCTCCATTTCACTATTCCAGAAACGGTAGGCGGGAGTCGGTCCCGCAAGCGCGGAAAAAACGATGAAGGCGAGAAAGATGGCCGTGGCAGCGCCAAGAACTTCGGCCACCTTCATTCTTCGACACCTCGCGTCAACAGAATTACGAAAATGAAGAGGGCGACGATGCCGCCTGCGTAAACGAGGAGCTGTAGGATTGCGATTGGGTAGGCGCCGAGGACGAGAAATAAGATGCCGAGCGTGGCCGTGTAGCCCAGAAGGCCGATGACGCTTCGGACAAGCTTGCTCTGTTCAACGGCGAGAATGGCGAAAAAAACGGCAGCCCCGAGGAGAGCCAATTCAAGCAGCTCAATCGTCATCAACTTCGCTCAACCCCACCGCATTGAACCAAAGGCTCTTCTGGGAAGGCTGTGGTCAAGCTCACGCATCTATGCTTTCTTCGGTATTATAAAGATGTGACGGATGGGGAGCCAATTCCCGCTGATTTACGGAAATACTTAATATTGTTGAAATGGTGCGAGATTTTTGACCGGCTTGGGCCTTTCTGAAGTCGTCAGGGTTACGGTAGTCGGACCGAGGCATCGGTCGGAAGAAATGGTTAGGGATTTGATGGAGTTTGAGGATTTCCATCCACGTGAAAAACCTCGGTTCCGTGACCCACTACTCCATGAAATCGAATACCGGGCCGAGCTCGGATACGCGGCTGTTCAGTCGCTCGTCGTCGAGCTGAACATCAAGGAATCAGTTGGCATTCTCGAACAACTATCTAAACCCGTTCAAATAAACCCAACGACCTACGCCGCCCAAGACCTGATTAGGTTACTGGACGAACTCGACAACCAATCCAAGCCGCTCGTCTCAAAAATCAACCAATACATCAACGAAAAAAGAGAGATGACGGAAAAGCTCAACAACCTCTACAACATCTACACACTTCTCAGCGCACTAAAAACGGTTCGGCTCGACTTGGAGGAGGTCAAACGGTTGAATCATTTCCTTTTCCTCGTAGCCTTCGGTTCGGGCGGCGAAATCGCCGAGCTGAAAAGGGCTCTTCCGAAAGCTTATGTTTCGTCCATCCGTCTCGAAAACACCGTTCTTTTTTTGGTGGTTTCGAAGAAAACTGAGGCCGACGAAGTGGACAGGGTTGTGCGCGGCATCGGCCTCAAGCCAGTCGTCACACCGCCCGGATATCCCACAAAAGTCGACGAGGCCGTAGCGAAACTCGAGTCCGAGATAAATCTCCTCAAAGAAAAAATCGAAAAGATCTCCGCGGAGGTCGCCAACTTTGTGGTCCGCGACCGGCAGCTTGTTTTATCTCTGCGGGACGGATACTTGCTTGTCAAAGAAAGTCTTTCACGGTTGGCTGGGGCGGGTGAATTCAAGTCCTTCGCCGTAGCGGAGGGTTATGTTCCAGCGGAGAGGGTCGATGAATTCAAGAAACTATTAGGTTCAAAATACTTTTTACATTTCTCTGAAGACCATGGTCACCACGAGCCCGATCAACCGACCATACTACGTAACTCAGAGATATCGAGGCCATTCGAAAACATAACTCTGATTCAAGGCCATCCAAAAGCTGGGGAAATCGACCCGACCCCGTTCGTTTCAATCTTTTTCACCATCTTCTATGGATTGATGTTCGCCGATATGGGCCACGGGGCCGTGATACTTGGGTTCGGGCTTTTCATGTACACGCGGGTTTCGGGGTCGTTGAGGGAGTGGGCGAAGCTTTTGATTTTCCTCGGGATTTCTGCATCTGTTTTCGGATTTCTCATAGGTGAAGCTTTCGGTTTTAAGGTCGGAAAGTTGATTAACTCTCCCGAGATCTTCCACTTGGTCGAAGAACACGGCGGTGCGAAACAGTTCAGCCTTCCAGAAGTTCAGAAGCTGCTGGTGTTCACACTTTTCCTCGGCATTACCCACATGGTGGTGGGATACCTTCTTGCCATACTCAAGTTTTTCAAAGAAGGGGAGAAAGGCGAGGCGCTGACAGTCAAGCTTCCGTCTCTCGCGATGTACGTCTTCGGTGTATTTTTTGCATTGGCGTTCTTCGGCGCCGGTGGAAACATCCAAGGCATATTGTCGACGACGTCACCGGCTCCGCTACTTAACATGCCGACGAACTTCGTTGGAAGCGTAGGCATCTTCGGAGCCATCGCATGCATAGTAGTCTTGTTGTTCGGCCGTTTCGCCGCCGGGGCGGCGGGGCTGGGCCACAAAACCAGCCTCATATCGTCAATAGGCTCCGGGCTTCTGGAAGTCCTCGAAAATATCATCCACTTCCTGTCAAACACGATCTCATACGCGAGAATAACCATACTGCTCATAGTGCACATCGCCCTCCTTCTACTGCTTAACACAGCTTGGGAGGCTCTTGGAATCGTGTCCCTTCCGCTCCTGATAGTCGGAAACGCCGGCATCATCCTCCTCGAAGGCCTTCTCGTGTTCATCCAAGCGATGAGGCTTCACGTCTACGAATTCTTTAGCAAGTTTTACGACGGAACCGGGAAACCCTTCAAAAAACTTTCAAAGGTAACCCCTTATGTCAGAATCAGCTTCCGCTGAAGACCGACGGTAGATAACCTTCTTCCCTCTCGCAGACGGAACTACGGCGAATACGGCGTCCGGAAAACTTCTATCAAGCTCAGCTCCTTCATACAGCCAATCGAGAAAAACAGCGAGAGCCGCCGCCTCGCTGTGTGGTTGGCTCGTTATGGCAACGTTGTAGTCAACCGCGTAGTAGACATCGGAATCAACCTTCTCGCCTCCCACCACAACCAACAAATTCTCCGACCTGAAGACATTCCGGATTTCGTCAATCACCGTCTTCAACGGCAACCCATACATCGTTAAATGAACGGTTTTACCCTGCCAAGTCTTTAAGAAACTCCTCCAAGATGAGACATAGTTTATCCGGAAGCTTCCCCCCCATTTTTCCACGACTTTCACCACGCTCTGTTCAAGGCTGCCGTCGTATTCGCCGCTGTAGTAAATTTCATCGGCTCCGAAAGCTCTCGCCACTAAGGCGACGTGTGTCGAGAGGCGTTTGTCTCGTCCAATCCTGTGGTTGAGACGCAGGACGGCGAGCAACTAAACCATCGCTTCGAGTTCCGCAATCTTCTTGCGCAAATTCTCAACGAATTTAGAGTTGTCGTAGATGGTCAAAGGTTTTTTGCACATTTTGCATCTGAAGAGCTGCTCCATCGCCTGTTCGAAACTGTATTTTGAGCAGCCGTTGGTGCCGCACCAATACATTTGGTTGCTGTTTTCGTATTCGAGTCGAGCCTTAAGCCGTTCGAGCACTTTCCTGATCAAAGTTTTGCTATAACCTATAAGCTGTTCCTGTTGAACTTTCCACTTAAAAATTCTATGCCCCGTATCCTTGTCCCGGTGAACTTCGTAGGAAACAGCGCCCACTTCGTTGAGCTTATGAAGAACCCGTCTAACATCTTTGATGTCATACGATGTCTCAGCCGAAATTTCCTCATCGGTCTTGCCCGGATGGTCAAGCAGCAACCGCACAATTTTCACAGCTTCTTCGCCGCCAATCATCCTAACAATCTTCAAACTTGACTCCTCGTCTACAATCACCATCAACGAGGACTACCATAATCATATTCATCATACCGAGTTATATCCGTTTTGTAATGGACCGGCTGGGATTTGAACCCAGGACCTCCCGCACGCCAGGCGGGCGATCTTCCAGTCTGATCTACCGGCCCAAACTATCCGTTATTGATGCTTCGTTTTTATTAATCTTTTATGTG
>JANWZT010000010.1 GCA_025054515.1 Candidatus Caldarchaeum sp. | reverse complement strand
TCAGAGTCGGGAGAAGTGCCCCCGTAGCCTGTTACATCCTTCGCTTGTCGACTTTCAATTCCCTCTCGCGGGATCAGTGAGAATTTTCTGAAAATCATTTCAGAATTTGTGTATGATATCTTTCAATTCCCTCTCGCGGGATCAGTGCGCGTGATTTTCTGGTTTTTCGGGGTTTTGCGGCGTTTTGCCGCTTGTGTTCTTCAGGCGTTAAATGTTTTGGGGTTGTATTTAGGTTTTGACCCACCTTTCGGTTTATGCGTAGCTACTCCCCCTCACATCATCTATTTAACCCGTGGCCACCCGCTTCCCAGAGATGAAACGACGCGCCGTCGACGGCGGACAACCGGTCCGGACCAAGCCATTCCCCCGATGGCCCCACTACGACGACGAAGAAATGCAGGAAATCGTCGAAGCGCTCCGGGCGGGGCCATGGTCGGCGGGCTCTCCAAAAATACGGCTTTTCGAAGAAGAATTCGCATCGTTCCATCAGACGAAGTTCGGCATCGCATGCAGCAGCGGCTCCGTCGCCCTCTTCATCTCCCTCAAAGCCATCGGCATAGGGCCCGGCGACCAAGTCATCATCCCCGCCTACACCTTCCTCGCCACCGCCACAGCCGTCATCGACACCGGTGCAACACCCGTCATCGTCGACATCGACCCAAACACCTACAACATAGACCCAGCCGCCGCCGAAAAAGCCATCACAGCCAAAACCAAATGCATCATCCCGGTTCATCTCGCGGGATGTCCAGCCGACATGGACGCCGTCCAAACACTCGCCGAAAAACACGGCCTCCACGTTATTGAAGACGCCGCACAAGCACACGGCGCCGAATGGAAAGGCAGGAAAGCCGGCTCGATGGGAACGATGGCGGGCTTCAGCTTCTACCAGAGCAAAAACATGGCCGCCGGAGAAGGCGGAATCATCACAACCAACGACGAAAAACTCGCGTCACTCGCCCGAAGCCTCGTCAACGTCGGCCGCGACGTCGAAAAAGGATGGTACGAACACGTCCGCTACGGATGGAACTACCGCATGACCGCCTTCCAAGCCGCGGTACTCAGGGCCCAGCTCCGCCGACTTCCACAGATGAACGCAAAACGCGCCAAAGCCGCCGAATACCTCAGCACACAGCTCGCCCAAATCGACGGAATCGACCCGATGCCCAAACCGCCGGAAGTAACTGCACACAGCTACCACCTCTTCATCGTCCGCGTCCAGCCATCCAAATTCGGCTTCCAAACCAAAGAACAGCTCGTCAAAGCTGTCAACGCCGAAGGAATTCCCTGCAACGCCGGATACAAACCCCTCAACAGCTATCCGTTCATCGCCGAAAAATCACAAACACCTTCGCCGGTGTCAGTCGCCGAAAAAGCCAGCAAACAAGAAGCCCTCTGGATACCCCAATACGTGCTGCTGGGCGAAAAAGACGACCTCGACGACGTCGTCGAAGCGTTCCAAAAACTACGGCAGGCCGCGGAAACCTAAATTTCCCATTTCCAAGCAACGGCCTTCTCAAGACGTGAAGGCCCTTTCGCCAAAACCGCCGGATCGGTCTGCCTGCTTTCAACAACCGTTTCAACAACCTCGAAAGACTTGACGAACCCGCCCAAAGCTTCGACATCCCGTTTAACATCGCCGACCAACTGACCGACCGCCTCCACCGTCTTCGGAAGCTTCACCCGGTTCTTCTCGACGGCCGTAAACAAAGCAGAAACATGAACCGACTTGTCCTCAACCTTCTTCAAAACAACCGACGAAGCACCCGCCTTCTTCAAAACCTGCTCCAAAACACCGAAATCAACATTTTCAACCACCAAATCGAGACGCGGCGCCTTCTCCAACACGACGAAAAACCCGAGATAAATCTGGAGAGCGCCTTCGAAGTCGGGGTTGGCCCTGCTCATGCCGACGATGGTGTACTCCTGGCCTTCGCGGATGAGAAACCTCTGCGAAAGCTCGGGCGGAATCGTTGCGACGAGACTGTTACCGCTCCTACGTATCACGCCCCTGAAGCTGACCGTATCTTCAACCCAAGACAAGCCATTCTCCGGCGCTGAACAGGCCTACACGCTATAATAGCTTTGTGCTGCCTTGTATTCTGAAGAAGGCCGACCAGCCATGACATACGTTTTAAGCCATGAAGCGAGAAGCTTACCACGCACCGTCAAATCATAGCGAATTCGAACAGGCGATTCAGAAGCTTCAACAAAGCGGCTTACAAGCCCATGTCCAACGAGCTTGCGCAGCCTCTCAGAAGCAACCTTCCAGCTGATGCCCGGCAATGCGGCGACGACTTCAGAGCTGTAACAAGGCCCTTTGAGAAGAAGCACAAGAATTTCACGGGACCACTTACATTTTATCACGTCAGCCAAGGCCTTGACGTCGATGTGCCGCGTCAAAGGCCTCACTATTTCAGCCACGGTTTCACCCCTTTCAGCGAGAACGTAGCCGTATCCCCCGCTCTTGATGTAACCATGCAGAACGAGCATCTCCAGCTTCTTAGCCAGCGTTTTAGGACTCGCTCCCAAACTTCTCGAAAGCTCCGAAAACCTCCGTGGGCCAGACGCGAGGACGATGATGACGGGCAAGCTCCATTTGCATCGGAAGACGGGCGACTCCAGCTCCGACGAGGCGGCGAGCATCCACATCAACATGCATCAAAACCATATAAAGCTTCGAAAAGCTTTCAAAATGGTAACGTCCTAACCACTTTGTAACCGCATTTTCAAATAACAACAACGCTGCACAACCCATCATGAGCAAACAAATCCCCGGATACACCTACGGAACGAAAGAAGCGGCTACATCACCAGTTACGGAAGAAGATTTCAACCTCCTCAAAACAACGGTATTAATGACCGACGAAGACATCAAATACCTACGCCTCGCCGGCGAAGTCCTCAAAGACCAAGTCAACGACGTCCTCGACCTCTGGTATGGATGGGTAGGCTCCAACAAACATCTCGTCCACTACTTCAGCCACAGGAAAACAGGCCAGCCAATCCAAGAATACCTCGAAGCAGTCAGGAAACGATTCGGCCAGTGGATACTCGACACCTGCTTCCGCGAATACAACCGTGACTGGCTCAACTACCAGATGGAGATAGGGCTGCGCCACCATCGGACGAAAAAGAACAAAACCGACAAGGTCGAATCAGTCGAACACATACCGCTACGCTACCTGATAGCATTCATCGTGCCGATAACCGCGACAATCAAACCATTCCTCGCAAAAAAAGGCCATCCACCGGAAGAAGTCGAGAAAATGCACAACGCCTGGTTCAAAGCAGTAACACTGTCCGTCGCCCTATGGAGCATACCCTACACAGGCAAAGGAGAATGGTGAAACTACTGCTTGAAAAGCTCCCTCAAATCTTTTGCTTCTCCTCTTTTCACGTACTGGATTTTTGTTTCGACTTTGACGCGGATTCCAAGGCTTCTGAAGAGGTTGTAAAGGTCGCCGGCGTCGATGGTTTCGGATATTTTGCCGGATTTGATGAGTTCGGCGAGTTTTTCCACGACGAGGTTGGTTTCGGCGGGATACTGGTCGAGGGCCGTTTGTAGAACTTCCAAACCTTTGGCGTCGAGATGTTTCCTGACGATTTCGAGCGGTGTTTCACGCGTCGGCGGCGGCGGGAGAGCTTCCTCCTTCGGGCCTTGACTGAGCTGAGCGACAATCTTCATCATCCGTTTAAGCTGAAGCCTTTTCAGCTCCAAATCCTCTGACATTCAAGCCGGCCTCCTCACACCGAGCCGCACATTCTTCAACAAAACCGACGGACCTCCGAACCAGACGGGAATGCCCTGCATCGGGTCACCTTTCCCGCAGTAGCCCGCGTAAAACTCCAAATCATCACCGACAGCGGCCACGGAAGACCAAAGGCCTTTCGTCGTCAAATCCAGCACGGGATCCCGTATCATTTCCGCAAGCCTGCCGTCTCTGACCCGGTAGGCGACGACGCCGACATACCGCTGGTTCCAACGCCGGTCGTCGATGTTCCATTCCTGATATGATTTGATGTAGACGCCGTCGCGCATGGTTTCGAATAGTTCTTCGAGGCTGTGGTCTCCGGGCTTGAGGTAGGTGTTGGCCATGCGGACGATGGGTTCTTTGTTGTAGCCGTTGGCCCGTGAAGCTCCGTTGCTGTGGGTGCCCAGCTCCGCGGCCGTCTCCCTGTTGTGAAGCAAACCGCTCAAAACACCTTTGTCGATGAGAACCCTTTCCGAGGCCGCCACGGCTTCATCGTCGTAAAGATAGTAGCCGAAAGACCTTGGAAGACGAGGGTCGTCGACAACCGTAACATGTTCGCTGCCAATCCTCGTACCCAACAGCTCGGCCTTGATGTAGGTTTCACCCGCTTGAGCCGCCTCCCTCCCAAGCATCCTGTCGGCTTCGCCGGGATGGCCGCATGACTCGTGGCAGACGAGGCCGACGATCTCTGAGCCGAGCACGACGTCAACGGGTTCTTTCGGCGGTTCAACGCCCTTCAACAAGGCTTTGCTGATGTCGCGGGCCTCGGACGCCATTCTTTCGGGCAGGTTCCATCTTTCGACGGCCTCCCAACCCGAAGATTCGCCGAGGTTTTCAAACCGTTGGACAGCACCACGCTGTTGATGAAACCCTGTTATCAAGTAGTTGGCCGTCACCCGGCTTACACGGAATTTGACGTCGCCTCCGTCGGTGTTCAAAACATGTTTTTCGGTACTCCATTCACCGACCTCTATGAACCGGGAAACAAGCTTGACGCCGAGCGTTTCCGCCGCCGCCACCGCCGCGTCGTCTGCCTCCTTCAACAACTCAATTTTATCCGACGTGTCAACGTCTTCGTACTTTATCCGGGGTTTTCTGATGTCAGAAGCCGAGACGAGCTTTTCATCTGACATGCGGATGTTCTGAGAAAGACGCGAAGCGCTTTTCGCCATCGAAAACGCGGTGTCAACCGCCTTTCTCACCGAAGCCCTATCGAGCTTGTTGACGAAAGCAAAGCCGAGGCTACCTCGGTAGAGCAGGCGGAGGCCGATGCCCTTTTCAACCACATCGGCGGAAACTTCGGCAACACCGTTCTTCAAAACAATCTGCGACTGGTGGTCGTGTTGGTAACGGGCTTCGACATACGAAGCGCCCAAATCAGCTCCTCTCTTCAACACGTATTGGAGAAGGTCTTCCATACCAGATACCGTTTCTCATCAACGCTATATATTCGTATCCTAAACAAAACGGCGAAGTTTTCAGTATTTTGCACCGCGCGTTGTTTCGGTGAGGTACTGCAGAGTCTTGGCCCTGTAGTAGCAGACTTTCGCTTTTTCGAGAAGCGATGTTCTTTTTTCGTCATCGACTCCTTGACGCGGCGACGAAAGCTTCTCTATCAGTTCTTCGAGCATCATGATGACGAGGTCGAGACGTGCTTCCATGGCGAGCATCTTCTCGCAGTAGTCGAGCTGCTCAGCCGCTGTGTTCAGCACGTCGTCACTGCTCGCCGACATCCCGATAAGCTAACAAGCACCAAAAACATAATAAATGTTTCGGAAAAACCTCGTTGAGGCCTGTCCACCTCAATTCAGGCCGTTTGAAGAATATAGATATAGCGATTGATAGGTTGTATCCGGCGATGGCCCGTACAGTCAAGACCGTCGACTGGGATGTTTTAGTTGAAACGGTTCGCGCGCTTCCTCTCTACGTAGCCCACAAGGCCTATGTCAGGGAAAAAATTTTGCTGAACAAGCCGGATGTATCCGTCGAAGAAGTTGTTGAAAGGCTGGGTGCCACACGCGGCGAAGCCATGGTAATCCTCTGGGAGCTGCGGAAAACAGGTCAAGAGGTGCTCGAGATGCTGGAGAAGAAAATGGAGGATAGACCGGTTTCTTCTTTCGCGGCCGTTGGCGGAACCTTTTCAACAATCCACGTCGGACACATGGCTTTGTTGGCGACTGCTTACGCTAAAGCGGAGAAGGTTCTGGTCGGTGTTACGTCCGATTTGTTTGCGGCGAAGCTCGGCAAAAACCATCCCATACCACCGGTGGAGAAAAGAATCGGAATGCTCCGGGATTTTCTCGGAAAAATGGGCTGGCTGGACAGAACTGAGTTGGCGGTCATCGACGACCCGTACGGACCGGCCGTCCAAGACCCTACGTTAGATGCGGTTGTGACGAGTCCTGCGACTGCTTTCCGCGCCGCTGAAATTAACGCGAAACGCGTCGAAAGAAATCTTGGGCCTTTGGAAATCTTTGTCTGTCCTCTTGTGGTCGCCGATGATGGGCTGCCTGTTTCGACGACAAGGATCATGGCAGGCGAAATCACGTTCGACGGAAAGGTTGTCAGGAAAGGGCTGGAACGAAGTTAGTGACGGCGAGGTAGGTGAAGACCATTACGAGTAGAGCTGATTTGCGTGAAGTCCCGTGGAGATGCATGACGAAAAGCCCTGCGTAAACGGACATCACCAGCCTCCAGATAAAGTTCTTCAACACGCTTACGGTCGGAAGGAACGCTCCCGGCTGTTCCTTGACAGCCGCCACCGATGTGAGTAAAACGTTTTTGGCAACCAAGTCTTCGAACTCGAAGTTTTCGACGTTGAGCTGCGGTGGAAGGTTGTAGGGCGGCGCTGAAGGCTGTTGAAGCGAAGCCTTCAGGGATGATGTTTGGATGATTTTGTCGATTTCTTCGGCGGTGTAGGCCCCTGTTTCGACGGCTTTGTCGCCGACTGTGATTCGCGTTACGTTGGCTTTTTTGGCGTAGAGGACGGGGGATTCTACGGTTTGTTTGACGCCGTTCTCGTCTACCCACGAAAGCGTTGCGTTCTGGAAAATGACGTCGGTGAACTGCGCGCCAAAGACGTAGTATTTTTCGGGGGACGACGCTGTCACGGATACGGCGTAGACGACGTTGATGACTGCGAAGACCGTGAACAGGAAGAGGAAGGCTGTGAGAAAGCTTCTCATCGACGCATGATTTTTTCCAAGGAATCTTCCGAATATTCTTCCGACGCCGACGAACATGACCAAGGCTACGAAGACCGTCGTCAGGCTTGACATCACGATGTAGTCGAGCTGGAAAAGCCTCAGCTCGATGCGTGAATAGGGCCCGAGGGCTATTTCGTAGACTGTTTTGAACCGGAGGACGATGAGGGATACGAGGATCTGGGATAGGGCGGCTGCTGTGAAGACGAGCAGAGCTTTCCTGATGTCCCGTGAAGGCTCGATGTTGTTGACCTCCGAAGGCTTGGCCAGCAGTTTCAGAGGGTTCATGGACTGTTAAGAGCGTAGGAGAACTTCTTTCCGTAGTAGCTGGATGGCAAGGGCCGGGTCGACTCCTTTGGGGCAGACTTGGCTGCAGGAGGCGGCGAAATGGCATCGCAGCAGGGATGAGCCGTCGCCGAGGGGTTTCAGCCTGTCTACTCCGGCTTCGTCGCGTGAATCCGCGTAGTAGCGGTAGGCTTGTGCGAGAGCCTGCGGGCCGAGGAATGTTTTGTCGGTTGCGACCACGGGGCAGGCTGCGTAGCAGAGGCCGCATTTGATGCAGTATGCGAACTGGACGTATCTCACGAGTTCTTCATCGCTCTGCAGGTACATGGTGTTGGATTTTTCCTGAACGTAGGTGTCGATTCGGATGAGGTATGGTTTGACTGAACGGTGTTTGTTGAAGAATTCTTCAAAATCTGTCACGAGGTCCTTGACGATTGGGAAGTTGCGTAACGGTTCGACGACGACGGTCCGTGTTTTGAGCTCCTCTATCAGGGTGTAGCAGGCGAGACGTGGAAGGCCGTTTATCATCATGCCGCATGAACCACATGTCGCCATTCTGCATGAAAACCTGATCGATAGAGTCGGGTCGATTTTCTCCTTAATGTGAAGAAGGCCCTGCAGAACCGTCATGCCCTTCCTTATCGGGACGCGGAATTCCTGAAACCTTTTCTTCCCGTCTTTATCGGGGTCGTACCGCAACACCTTGAACTTAACTTCCTCCAACATCTTTCACCTCCTAAGCGTTACCAAGAAGATGAGCTATGACGATGGTCCGGGTGCCGTAGACGACTACCACGGCCGCGGCCGCGATGACCACCGCGTTGAGAAGTTTCAAGTAGGTAGGGCCTTGGTGAAGCTCCGAGAGGATGGTTCTGAGGCCGTTGAATCCGTGGAAGGCGACGAGGACGAGAAGCGCTTGGAGGGTTGCGGCGAGGAAGAGGTTTCGGTAGACGGCGATGACGGAGAGGGGGTGGCCGTCGAAGGACATGCTGGCTTCGTAGGGGCTGAGGAGGAAGACGGTGGCGAGGTGTATGCCTCCCGCGACCAATATGCCCAGCCCGGTTATGTAGTGTAGGAGCTGGATGGTTTTGGCTCTCATGGCTGAAGCACCTTGAAGAATACGTCGAGGCTGTAGACGAGGGCCGCGGTTGCGAGGGCGACGCTCACCCAGAATATGACGCGTTGGATTCTTGACATCGAGCCTGGATGGTATGGGTATTCAGGCCTCGTGGGTTTTTTGAGGATAAGTCCGAAATGGGCGAGGACAAGTCTCACGCCGTTGATGCTGTGGAAGAATATCATGAAGGCGAGGACGACGAGGCCGGCGTCGAAGAGGGGGTTGGCGAGAAATTCTTTGGTTTCGAGCCATACCTGTTTGGCGTATTCATAGGGTGGTAGAGTCCAGACCGAAGGCCCGCCGACGACCTGACCAGTGCTCGCCACATGCATAACAAAATACAGCGCGATGACGACCCCTGAAATCCTCTGCATGGTGTAGCTCCATCTTTCGAGCCCGTACCGGAAAGGAACCAGCCAAGTTCTGAGAGCGGTCAATAACGTGCTCATTTTTCAGTACCTCCTTTCGGTTGGTACGTATTCTGTGATGACGGGGCTGACGTATTCGATGCGTGGGCCGTCCTCGGTGTAGTAGGCGAGGGTGTGTTTGAGGAAGTTGACGTCGTCTCTCTTGGGATAGTCAAGGCGGGCGTGAGCTCCACGCGATTCCCTACGGTTTAAAGCGGAGACGAGTATCACCTCCGCCGTTTCAATCATCATCTCTATCTCCAGTACGTTCATCAGGTTGGTGTTGTAGTAGCGGCTGCTGTCGACGACGCCGCGGAACATCTTCTGCTTGAGGTTCCGGATTGTTTGGAGGCCTTCGAGCATGGTCTTCTCCTCTCGGTAGATGTGGCAGGTTCTTTCCATGTTTGCTTGGAGCTGGTCGCGGATGTCGTAGGGGTTTTCCCGCGGTGCTTTGCCGAGGAGCTCGTCGTAGACGTGTTTTTCGATGGCTATAGAGTCTGAGTTGTTGACGGATGAATGGTTGTGTCCGGCGAGGACGTATTCGGCGGCGGCCTTGCCCGTGATGGCGCCCCAGACAAGGCATTCGGTGGTCGAGTTTGAGCCAAGCCTGTTGGCCCCGTTTATCGAGACGCATCCGACTTCGCCGGCGGCCCAAAGCCCAGCCACCTGAGTCGCTCCATAGATGTTCGTATCCACACCACCCATGTAGTAGTGCGCCGCAGGCCTGACGGGAATGGGCTCGTCGATGGGGTCGATTCCAGCCAAATGCATACAATATTCCCGGATGCCCGCCAACCTCGTCTTAATCTTCTCCTCACCCAGCCCGCGGAGGTCCAAGTACAGATGCTTGACTCCGTCGGGGCCTTCAACACCATTTCCTTCAGCCATCTCGTTGTACATAGCCCTCGAAATGATGTCTCGCGGACCGAGCTCCATCTTCTCCGGAGCATATTTCTTCATGAACCTTTCGCCCTTGGCGTTGACGAGAATTCCGCCTTCGCCTCTCGCGGCTTCGGTGATGAGGATGCCGGATGGAACGAGGGCCGTGGGATGGAACTGGACGAATTCCATGTCCTTAAGGGGTACACCTGCCTTATAGGCCATGTAGTATCCATCGGGCGTCGACGAATACCCGAAGGTCGCGAAAGAATACAGCCTACCCGCGCCGCCTGTCGCGAGAACACAAGCTTTCGCCGAAACCTTGTGAATCTTCCCCGTCTTCAACTCGAGGGCCGCAAACCCCTTAAACTTACCATTCTCGACAAACAAATCAACAGCAGCCCATTCAGGGTAGAACACGATGTTATCATATTTGAGAGATGTGTCGTAAAGGGTGCTCATTTCGAAGAACCCAACCTTGTCTTCGGCGAAGCAGGCCCGCGGATAGCTTTGTCCTCCGAAAAACCGTTGAGCGATTTTTCCGTCGGGTCTCCGCGCCCAAGGCATCCCCCATCTTTCGAGCTGAAGAATTTCCTCGGGAGCTTTCTTTACAAAAAGTTCCACGGCGTCTTGGTCGGCGAGGAAATCGGAACCCTTTACAGTGTCGTAGATATGCGACTGAAACGAATCGCCTTCATCCGTGTACAGAACCGCGGCCGTCCCGCCTTCGGCCGAAACCGAATGCGAACGCATAACCTGAGTTTTCGTAAAAACACCGACGACGAGTTTGTCTCGGCCTGTGCGGGCGGCTTCAATAGCTGCTCTCAACCCAGCCAAACCAGAGCCGAGAATTGCCACATCAACATCTATATCGGCGCCCATATCTGAATGCAAAGAGCCTTTCCACAATTTAACGCTAACCAGATTTCAACTTCTTCAACTTGTAAAGAGTAATTTTGCCTTTCTCGGGCTCCACAACCATCTTCAGCTTGTCGCCTTCGCGGAAACGGAATTGACTGTCCGTCGTAAGCTTGGATGGGATGTGGATGTAGAGATAGGTTTTTCCGCTGACATGTCGTTTTTTCCTGATGTGTACCGTGGCTTCGAGCGGCATCCTGTCATATGATAGTTTTCGTCGATGATTTATAAGATTTATCTATAAAAAAATTAGGAAAAAATTTCCGCAGCCTTCCGGGCTATTTCAGCGGCCATTTCGCTTGTCTTCGCGTTTCCCCCCAGGTCGACCGTTACGTGTTTTTTCTCCGCTATTACCTGCTCGGTTGCTTTTTCGATTGCTTCGCCGTGTTTTTTCAGGCCGAGGTATTTGAGCATCCACGCACCGGCGAGGATTGTGGCTGTTGGGTTGACGCGGTTCATTCCCTTGTATTTTGGAGTGCTTCCGTGTGCGGGCTCGAACATGGCGTAGCGGTCGCCGATGTTGGCGGCGTAAACCATCCCTATGTTACCAACCAACCCCGCAGCGGCCTCTGAAAGAACGTCCATGAAAAGGTTGGTGCTGAGCAGCACGGTTTGGTTGAACCTGTCGGGGTTTTTGATGAGCTGCTGAGCCATGTTGTCGATGTAGTATTCCTCGTATTCGATGCCCGCGAATTCTTTCGCGACCTTTTCGACGGCGTTCCAGAAAACTCCATCGGTTACGCGGAGAATGTTCCGTTTGGTGATGACGATGACTTTGTTCCATCCTTTTTCGAGGGCTATTTTGAAGGCCCAGCGAGCAACTCTTTCGCTTCCACGGCTAGTGATTTTCCGGACGGCTATCGAAACGTCGTCGGTCAACCGGTATTCAATCCCTGAATAAAGCCCTTCAGTCGCTTCGCGGACGCAGACAAAATCGAAGGCTCCGAACACTTGAGACAACGGGCTTTCGGCTCCTTTGAAGGTTTTGATGGGCCGGATGTTGGCGTAAAGGTCCATTTCCTGTCTGATCGATACGGCGACGCTCCGTGGTGCTTTGGGGTCTGGTGGAGTGGTTGTCGGTGATTTGAAGCAGGCGTCGCTGGATTTGATGGCCTCCCACGTCTCCGGAGGAATCATGCTGTCGCCGCCGTGTTTCATCCACCATTCGGAACCGGCTTCGCATTCAATCAACTCGACCGGGGGAGAAACTGCTTCGAAAACCTGTTTTAAAGCGGCCGTCAGCTCGGGCCCCGTCCCGTCCCCCCTTATGAGCACAGCTTTAGCCATGAAAATCCTCACAAATCGCAGTTTCTTTCACTTAATTAGGGTTGTTTGACCGCGGCGTAGACCGTCTGAGGTGTTAGCGGCAGCTTTTTGAACCTTTTTCCAACCGCTCTGGACACGGCGTTGGCGATGGCTGATGCGACCGGGTTTGTGGCGAGTTCGCCGATGCTTTTGGCTCCGAAGGGGCCGTAGGGGTCGTGGGAGTCGGCGAAGAAGACGATTGTTTCGGCGGTTTCGGCCGCGGAGGGAAGCAGGTAGTCCATGAAGCTCGGGTTGGCGTATTTGCCGTCGACCACGGCGACCTCCTCCGTCAGCGCGTAGCCTATTCCCGTCGCAATTCCTCCATGCGCCTGCCCAGCCGCCTCTGCATAGTTCACGACGGTGCCGATGTCGTATCCACCCGCAACCTTCTCTACCTTGACGTGGCCTGTTTCGAGGTCGACGGACACTTCTGCGAAGATGACGGCCCAGCTCGGCGGCGCTGCGTTGGGCCTCAAACCGCTGACGGCTATGGGGAGGAAGCCTTTCCGCGTCTTGAAACGCATGGCCACATCCGAAAGCGTAACGTGTTTTTCAGGCGATTCGACGTGAACGATTCGGCCTTCCACCATCCTCAGGTCTCGGGGCGAACATTCCATCATTTCCGCGGCCATTTCGAAGATCTGCTGTCTGAGTTTTTCAGCGGCATCGATCACACTGAGGCCTCCGACGTATGTTCCGCGGCTGGCGTGTGTCCCCATGTCGAAGGGAGTGTATTGTGTGTTTCCGATTTCGACGTAGACGTTTTCGGGCTTTGTTCCGAGGTATTCGGCGCAGATGTTGGCGAGTGTTTCGTGTTCGCCGGGCCCCATTTCTACCATGGCGGTGTTGAGGGATATTGTTCCGTCTTCGTTGAGTTTGAGGATTGTTCCCGCACCTTCCTGTCTGTCCTGTGTTTCAGACATCTGTCCACCCGTTCCCGAAGTGTGATGGCCGACGGCCACGCCACAAGCGTGGACAACGTTACCAACGACCTTTCTTTCGGTCGTCCAGCCGAAGGCAGAAGCCGCCTTCCTCGCCGCATTCTCCAGCTTCATCGACCGAATCACCGTCGTAACCGTCGGGCCCTGCCCGTAGTAGATGTCGCCTTCACGTGGCAGGTTTTTCAATCGGAATTCGAGCGGGTCTTCGCCGATGTCTTCGGCGATTTCGTCGACAAGCGATTCGAGGGCGAAGTTTTGCTGGGGGTTGCCGAACCCGCGCATGGCTCCGCAGACGGGTAAGTTGGTGTAGACGCCTTTGCCTTCGAAATACCTGTAGGATGCGGCGTAGCTTGAGATGAACCATCCTCCCGTGCAGGTGACGGCTTCTATCATGTGGTCTGCGTAGGCGCCGCTCTGGAGAACTGCTTTCATCTCCATCGCTTCGATGCGGCCTTCGCGGGAGACGCCGAGCCGTACATCCATGTAGGCGGCCCTCCGCGCCGTTGTGTAGAAGTCCTGCTGACGCGTTGAAACAAATTTGACGGTTTTGCCCGTGGCCATGGCGAGGTAGGCGATCACGGGTTCATGTATCGCGAGGTTGTATTTCGCTCCGAAGCCGCCGCCCAAAGTCATGCCATGCACAACGACCTTGTTCATCGGAATCTGCAGAGCTTTGGAAAGCCAGTAACGGGTTCCGTGAATAGACTGAGTAGTGCAGTAGACGTCGAGCGTTCCGTCGGGCCTCGGCGAAACAATCATCGCCCTCGGCTCTATCGCCGCGTTGTAGAGAATCTGTGTCCGGAAACTGTCTTCGTAGGTTTTGACCACACGGGAATAGGCCGCTTCTCGGCTTCCTATCTCCACGACGTCGGCGAAACCCACGTTGCTGCTCAGCTTCCGCACAGACCCGCCGACCTCGATTTCGTCGTGGACGAGAGGAGCATCGGGATGCAACGCCTTCTCCGCCGAATCGACGTAGTCAAGCGGCTCGTAGTCCACTTCAATCAGTTCGACGGCGTCCGCCGCCGTTTCCGGCGTTTCAGCCGCCACCGCGGCGACGATGTCTCCCGCAAACCTCTGGACCGGGTCGATGATTTTCCTGTCTTGGATCACTTTCCACGGGACGGGGGAGAAGGTTCTTCCGAACCTGTGTTGGGGTGTGTTGAATGGGGTGAGAACGTGGACGACGCCCGGCATTTTGAGAGCTTTTGACGCGTCGACTCGTTTGACTACGGCGTGTGGATACGGGGAATGAAGTAGGGATGCGTGAAGGGTTTTGCCGAAGGTGATGTCTGCGGTGTATTTGGTGCGGCCCGTGACTCGTTGGACCGCGTCTCGACGTGGCATATCTTTTCCAACGTATCTAAGCTGTTGTTGCATACGCGCTTCACCTCTTCAACTGCTTAAGGATTTCTTCGGGCTTTATCGGTATGCTGTCTACGTCGACGCCGACGGCGTCTTTTACAGCGTTGGCGACGGCTGCCGGAATCGGTATCAAAGCGAGTTCGGCGAGGCCTTTCGCCCCAAACGGGCCGTGAGGGCAGATATCCTCGTAGTAGACTGGGTCGTGGATGACGGGAGTTTCGGTCGCCGACGGCAGAAGATAGTCCATGAAGCTCGCGGTGATCAGCCTGCCTTCTTCGAAGGCGAGTTGCTCGGTCAAGGTGTAGCCGAGCGACTGGACGACGGAGCCGTGGACTTGGCCGAGGGCGATGGCTGGGTTGATGATTTTTCCACACGCCGCCCCGGGCCACACACGGGTCACTTCGACCTTCCCCGTCTCGACGTCGACACGCACCTCGACCAATACGGCTGAGAAGGAGTAGACGGTGTAGGCGTGGCCCTGCCCACTGCTTTCGTCGAACTTCCCCTTCTTGAGGAAGAAATAGCCGCTCGCCGTCAAATCAACGCCGCGGCTGTAACAGGCCGCTACCACGTCCTTCCATTCAAGCAACTTGTTCGGCACGCCTTTCACCGTCACCTTCCCTTCCGTGATTTCGATGTCGTTGGGGTTGGCTTCAAGCATCTCGGCCGCGGTTTTGACTATTCGTCTGCGGATTCTGCCTGCCGCGACGAGGGCCGCCGAACCACCGAGCGTAAGACCTCGGGAGCCGTGTGTTGCGCCCGTGTCGGGAGCGTAGCTCTTCCCGCCTTCGAGCTTCACCCATCCATATGGGATTCCAAGCACTTCGGCTACAACCTGTTTGATTGCCGTGTGAGTTCCTTGGCCGAATTCGACGATGCCGGAATAAACAACGACGCTTCCGTCCCGTAAAACGGTTAGGGTCGCCGAACCCCAGTCGGGGACGCCGCGGCTCGTGCTGATTCCGTGCCAGCCGACGGCGAAACCGTAACCATATCGGTATCCGTTTCCAGCGGCCCGGCGGACAATTCCAAACTTTTCCTTCATCCGCTCGACGAGAAACGCCACACCCGTATCCTCCGGCATAGCCTGCGAAGTCGCCGACAAATCACCGGGCCTCAGCAAATTCTTCAGCCTAAACTCAACCGGGTCGACACTGAGTTTGCGAGCCAGCTCATCCATCTGCCTTTCAGCCGCAAACTGCGCCTGAGGGTTTCCAAACCCTCGGAAACTCCCTTGATAAACCTTGTTGGTGTAGACGAGCTTCCCGTTTACGTTGACGTGTGGAATCCGGTAAGGGCCCGAAACATGGACGCAAGCCCGCCAAAGCGTGTAAGGCCCTCTGTTGGCGTAGGCGCCGCTGTCAAAAATCACTTCAGCGTCCAAAAACTTGAGCATCCCATCTCTGGAAGCACCGGTCCTGCACCTGATCACCGCCGGATCTCTTTTGCAGTGGCTCGTCAAGCTTTCTTCGCGGCTGTACTGAAGAAAAACTGGTTTGCCAAACTTCCATGCGGCGAGGGCGGCTTGAGCAGATACGATTGGGCCCATGTCGTCTTTGCCGCCGAACGCTCCGCCGATGGCCGCTTGGATGATGGCTACTTTGCTGTAGGGCAGGCCGAGGACGCGTGCTACCGTTTTCTGGGCGAGATGAGGATACTGCGACTGGCCGACAACCGTCACGCCGTCGACCGAAGGAACAGCGAGAGCTGCCTCGGTTTCGATATAGGCATGGTCCTGCGGAGAAAGCCTGTAGGTTTTTTCGACAACGACGTCTGACTCCGCTTCACCCACCGAAACATCGCCCTTCCGCACATGCGCCGTAATCGCGACATTCGACCCGCGTTCGTCATGGACAAGAACCTCGTTACGCAAAGCGTCGAAAACATCAAACACCGCGGGCAGAGGCTCGACATCAACATCCACTTTTTCAAGAAGGTCATCCGCCTCATACCCGTTTTCAGCGACGACCAAGGCGACAGGCTCGCCGTAGAACCGAATTTTCTTTTCGGCGAGAACCGGCTGGTCGGCTATGGCGTAGCCTACTTGGTTTTCACCGGGGACGTCGCGGGCCGTTACGAGGAACCCTCGTCCGTCTTTGAGGTCGATGGATTTGAGGAGGCCGTGCGGCACGTTGCTCCGGACGATTCTTGCGTAGAGACAACGCCGGTCAACATGATCTTCGACATACCGCAACAACCCCTTCACGCCGGCAACCGATTCATGCCGGACCACATCCCTGCCGACAACTGAAAACCTGTCACGCGTCAACCATTCATGAATGATCTCGTAAGCCTCTTCATCAAAAGACATAACGTTCTTTGTGAAAAAATTTCCGATATAAAGTTAACCAAGCACACGCCGTCGAACACGAGTTGCTGTTTTACTCTTCTGCGTTGGAATATTAAATAGGCACTCCTTTTTCTGGGAGCACGTGGATGAAAGGCCCCGCAGAAGCTACTATGAAATTTCTGTAAACAGGTTCCCGAGCAAATACTGGCACAGGAACATCATCAATACGATGAAGCGGATACTGGAAAAGTATTCTGTGAGCGGGCCTGTCCTCGATTTGGGATGTGGTGACGGGCTGAGGACGAGGATGATACTGGGCGATGATCTGGAGGTTGACGGCGTAGACATAGACCCCGAAATGCTTGATTTCGCGAAAACACGGTTGAACAACGTTTTTCACGCCAGCATAGATAACAACTTGGGCGAACTCATCAAACGGAAATACCGCGTTGTCCTTCTGCTGGAAAGTCTCGAACACGTCCGCGACCCCGAACCGGTGTTACGCAACGCCGCCGAATTCATGGAGAACGACGGCCTCCTCGTCGTCGTAGTCCCCGTCGAAACACCCCTGTTCCGGATTATTTGGTGGATATGGACGCAAACCATGGGGAAAAAATGGAAAGAAACACATCTCTACAAATTCAAATCAGCCAAACAGCTCTTCTCCCTTCTGGAGAAAAACTTCGAAATCGTCGAACACGGAACGACGAACTTCAACTCCATCACCATAGTTGTCTGCAAAAAACGAACCAACTGAATGCATAAGGTTAAATCCGTCAACCACGCATAGCCATCGTGTCAGACCTCCTCATCAAAAACGGACGTGTCGTTTTCCCGCAAGGCGTTTTGAAAGTGGACATACATGTTGAGAACGGAAAGATAGCGGCTTTCGGAAAAGATTTGAAAAAAGCTGGGGTGGAGACGGTCGACGCCGATGGAATGCTGGTGTTTCCGGGGTTCGTCGACGAACACGTTCATTTCCGAGAGCCGGGCTACGAAAACAAGGAAGATTTTTTCACGGGTTCGATGGCTGCGGCCGCGGGAGGCGTGACGACGGTGCTGGAAATGCCGAACACCTATCCGCCGGTGGCGAGCAAAACCGAGCTGAATCGCAAAGCCGAAATAATCAGAAACAGGTCTTTCGTCGACTACGGTCTATACGGCGTTCTCGTGGACGACAACGTGGGCGAGCTGGCTGAAATGTTTGAGGCCGGAGCGGTTGGGTTCAAGGCCTTCCTCGGCCCGACGACCGGTGACATAGCTTCACCGAGCGATCCAGCGATCATCGAAGCCCTCGAAATCAGCAGGTCACATGGATTCACGATAGCTTTCCACTGCGAAAACCGACACCTCGTCCACCACTACGAAAAGAAAGCACGCAACCAACCCATCACACCGCTCACACATTTGAATTCAAGGCCCGCGATATGCGAGGTCGACTCGGTGATGAAAATCAACTACTACGCCGGCAAAACCGGTGGAAACGCCCTGATAGTTCATCTCAGCAGCGGCGAATCGGCCGAATATCTACGAAGGAACAAGGCCCCGTCGGTCGCGGTGGAAACGTGTCCTCAGTATCTGTTGCTGGACAGCAGGTCCTATGAAAAATTCGGCACATTCGTTAAGGTCAACCCACCTATAAGGAATCCAGAAGACAGAGAAAGACTTTTGCAGGGCATACGAGAAGGGACGATCACGAACGTCGGCTCCGACCATGCGCCACACACTCCGGAGGAAAAATCACGAAACATGTTTGAAGCGCCCGCGGGAATGTTGGGAGTGGAAACGATGGGGCCTTTGATGGTCGATGCAGCCTTGCGCGGCCTGTTTCCGGTTGAGAAGGTGGCGGAAACTCTTTCGACGAACCCGGCGAAAACTTTCGGGCTCTATCCGAAGAAAGGAGCTTTGACCATCGGAGCTGACGCCGATTTCGCGGTCTTCGACCCACGGCAACAAACCAAAATAGATGCCTCAAAGCTACACAGCAAACACAAGTTCACACCTTTTGACGGGACGGTTTTGGCGGCTTCTCTCCGTTACACGATTCTCCGAGGCAAAATAGTGTTTCACGATGGAGAACTGGAGAAGAAACCATCCGGAGAAATGCTGAAACGTCAGTAGATGCTGTCAAAGATGACTGCGAGCAATATTATCAGAAGTTGCGGGCTTGTGGTTTTGAAGAGCACGTAGGCGGTCCTGCGGCTGGGGTTGAACATCAAAGCCGTCGACGGAGCCAATATCGCTAAACCGCTTATCACAGCCGCTGTCAAATAAATCAACCCATACTTCATCGGATAGAGGACGTAGAGGAGGAAGGTGAAGAGGACGGAGATGATGGTGGTCGAAGAAATGCATCTGATCGCGGTTGCTTCAGAGGTTACGACGGGCAGCATGGGGATGTTTGCTTTCTTGTAGTCTTCTTTGTGTAGGAGGGCGAGGCTCCAGATGTGTGGCGGTATCCAGAGAACGATTAACGCGGCGAGGATGAATGCTTCGGCTGTTGGCCAGAAGGTGACGGCGGTGTATCCCGCCATGAGGGGCGCGCCTCCGGCGTAGCTTCCGAGGATGATGTTCAGCGGCGTCCGTTTTTTCGCCCACATCACGTAAACAACCAGATAATTGAACATCCCGGAAGCCATGAAAAAGAGCATCATCAAGTTTACTGAAAATGCGAGAACCAGCGACAGAGCCATCAAACTGAGCCCAAAAGCCAGAGCTTTCCAAGCCGGTTGTATCAATCCTTTAGGAAGAACCCTTCTCGAAGTTCTTTTCATCTGGGCGTCGAGCTGGCGTTCGAGGTAGTTGGAAGTGGCTTCGGTTCCTGCGACACCGGAAACGATGGACGCCATGGCGACGGCGAAGAGCACCGGCTCTGGAAAACCGTTGGCCGCCGCGAAAATTCCCGTCATCCCCGAAAAAGCCAGAAGCCACCATACACGCGGCTTCGTCAGCAGAAAATAGTTCTTCACCGTCTGGACGACTGTCATCAAAATTTCAAACAGGGTGATTATATTTAATTGTGTGTCTTCATCACGCAGTTCGAGGCAGAACCCATCGGTAATTTCCTTTCGGCCCGAGACGTAAAAGAGTTTTTTTCTGGTAGAGGATGCCGAGGGCTTGACTTACCTTCCTACTCTGGAATTTGATGCCGGTTTCATCGGCGATTTTGTTGCGGACATCCGCGGTGCTACGTGGTGTGCCAAAAAACGAAGACGGAATAATCTTCTCCTCGAGAATCTTCAAAACTTCAACGGCCTCGGATTTGCCGCGTCTCACAGCTTTTTTTACTGGCGCAACCGATCTCAAACGTTCGGAAACGGTTCTTGAAAGTTCAATCAACTCATCCAAACCCTGCAAAACCTCCTCCTTCGAGGTAGCTTCGAGAGAAACTTCGACCTCCTTCCCTTCTTCGATCGAGACGATGAACTTCCGCATAAAGAACCAAAGTTAGGTCTTGTTTTTAAAACCTTCGGAACCGGAGCGTCAGCTCTCCTTCGGCCAAGTAAAATTCGAAGGAGTTCATGTTGGTGATTTTTTCCCGTAAAGGCGGTGGAAGATAGATTCTCCTGTATTTGTCGGGTTCGAAGAGGTATTTGACGTCTTCGATAATTATGGCGACTTCGCGTTTTTTGGCCCTTTTGAGCAGTTTGGCTGGGACGGTGATTCTTCCGTGCTGCTTGACCGTTCTTCCTATCTTGCGGGCTACGGCTGGTTGGGCCATGCTCATCCCGCCTGCGATGGATGGGATGATGTAAATTGTGTCGCCGTCTTTGATTTTGGTGTT
>JANWZT010000109.1 GCA_025054515.1 Candidatus Caldarchaeum sp. | reverse complement strand
TGCTATCGTTTGGCCACCATACAAGGAGGATGATGGACAGGGAATAATCAGGATTGACGGCGAAATCAGGCGGAATTCCGGGGTCAGCGTCGGCGAATTCGTGAGGGTTAGTAAAACGACGGCGAAGCCGGCGACGAAAATCGTTTTGGCGCCGTTTGAGCCTTTGCCTTTCGTGGGGGATTTTGGTAGAATCGTCCGGAGCCAGCTTCTTAACATGCCCGTTGCAAAAGGAGACATAATTGTCGTTCCTGTTTTGGGGATGGGCGTTGAGCTGAAGGTCAGCTCGACAAGTCCCTCTCCGATTGTCATGGTTACCGAAAGCACCGTTGTCGAAATCAGCACTACCACAGCGAAAAGAATCGAAGAGGTTTCGGGGGTCTCCTACGAAGATATCGGCGGGCTTCACGACGAGCTTCAGCGAATACGTGAAATGATAGAACTTCCCCTCAAACATCCAGAGCTCTTCCGTCATCTCGGCATAGAGCCGCCCAAAGGAGTGATTCTTTATGGCCCGCCCGGGACAGGCAAAACGTTGATCGCGAAGGCCATAGCCAACGAAACTGGAGCGCATTTCGTGTCCATCAACGGGCCTGAAATCATGAGCAAATTCTACGGCGAATCCGAGGCGAGGCTGAGGGAAGTTTTCCAAGAGGCGGAGCAGAACGCGCCGTCGATCATTTTCATCGACGAGCTCGACGCTATAGCGCCGAAGAGGGGCGAAGTCACTGGAGAGGTGGAAAGGCGTGTGGTTTCCCAGCTTTTGACTTTGATGGATGGTTTAAAGAGCCGCGGACAGGTTGTCGTGATCGGGGCCACAAACAGGATTGAGGCCATCGACCCAGCATTGAGGAGGCCGGGAAGGTTTGACCGCGAAATTAGAATAGGTGTTCCCGACAGGAACGGCCGTAAAGAAATTTTACTCATCCACACGCGGCGGATGCCCCTATCCGAAGACGTTAATGTCGAGGAACTCGCCGACATAACCCATGGGTTTGTAGGCGCCGACATAGCTGCGTTGACGAGAGAGGCCGCCATGAATGCTTTACGCCGTTTCCTGCCGCAGATAGATCTTGAGAAAGAGGTGATTCCGGCTGAGGTGTTGGAGAAGATCAAAGTTACGAGGGAAGATTTCGCCAACGCATTGAAGACGATTCAGCCGTCTGCTTTAAGAGAGGTTGTCCTCGAAATTCCGAACGTGAAATGGGAGGACATCGGCGGCCTCGAGGCCGTCAAGCAGGAGCTTCGGGAGGCTGTTGAATGGCCGCTCAAATATCCCGAAGTCTTTAAACGGCTTGGCATAAGGCCTCCGCGTGGGATTCTGCTTTACGGCCCGCCCGGAACGGGCAAAACCCTACTCGCTAAAGCGGTTGCGACTGAAAGTCAGGCCAACTTTATCAGCGTCAAGGGCCCTGAAATCTTATCAAAATGGGTTGGCGAATCGGAGAAAGCTGTCCGAGAAATATTCCGTAAAGCACGGGAAACAGCACCATGCATCATCTTCTTCGACGAGCTCGACTCGATAGCGCCGAGGAGAGGAATTCACACGGACGCGGGGGTGACCGACAGAATCGTCAACCAGCTTTTGACCGAGATGGACGGCATGCAGTCGTTGAAAGGCGTCGTCGTGATGGGCGCGACCAACAGGCCCGACATTTTGGACCCCGCACTCCTCAGGCCCGGCAGGTTCGACCGAGTCCTCTACGTGCCTCCTCCCGACAAATCGGCGAGGCTCGCCATCTTCAAAATCCACACCCGGGAAATGCCCCTTGATAAAGACGTTGACCTCGACCAGCTCGCCGCAATCACCGAAGGATACACCGGCGCTGACATCGAGGCGGTGGTCAGGGAGGCTGCGATTGTCGCCGCGCGTGAAAACATCAACGCTCAGACGGTTTCGATGAAGCATTTTGAGAGGGCGTTGGCTAAGATTAAGCCGAGCGTGGGCGCGGAGGAGAAGGCGGAATACGACCGCATCGTAAGCAACTTCAAGAAATCGATGGCCTACATCGGCTGACGAAACTACTGGGGTATAACGGAAATAGTCTCCTCTCCGTCCAAAATGGTCAAGCGATAAATATGCCGACGCGAGACCTCGCATTTGAGGTAGAAAAAATTGCGGATGCCTTGGAGGAAAGAACCCGTCGAAAGACCAGCCTACGTCCAGCCAGTCAACTACCAAGACCGGATGCTCGAAATACTGACGCAGCTGAAAATACAGAACGAGAAGCTCAACCGGACGATCGAAAGGCTGAAACACCGCGGCAAAGAACTTTTCGAACAGTGTGTCAGGGCTGAGCAGGAGAAGGACACGGCGAGAGCAACCATCTACGCGAACGAAATAGCGCAGCTTCGGAAGATGACTAGGACGTTGCTTGCGAGCCACATGTCGCTCGACAAAGTGGTTTTGAGGCTTGAAACGGTAAAGGAATTCGGCGACGTGATGCATGTTCTCGGCCCAGCGACCCAGATAATCAAGCAGGTACAGCACGAGATTTCCGGAATAGTCCCAGAAGTGGCCCACAGCCTGAGAAGAGTCGACGAAATGCTCGAAAGCATCATAATCGAAGCGGGCAACGTCACGGGCGGAAGCGTCTACGTCTCGGTCAGCGACCCAGAAGCCCAGAAAATCATGGAAGAAGCCGCTGAAGTGGCTGCGCAGAGGATGAAAAGCAACTTCCCAGAGCTACCTGAGACATACCAACATCTTGAAACAGCGGCTGAAAAAGCCGATTAACCTTCTCCAACTTTTTTATAGGATTTTTCCGGTGCAAGGTTTCGGAAGGTTTCTGGATGGATGATTTCGGCGAGGATTAGGGCGGCGTCGCCAATACTGGGTCCATGTCGGCTGAAATATGTGTCGGCGTCCACGGCGTAAAACTCGCGAAGCCGGTAGGCCGGAAGCCGCATCACCCACGGCTCGGACATGAAATCAACCAGCTCATCCAAAGATTTATCCAACCCGTAGCCACACGGGCCAGCAATCACTTTAGCGGGACCAAAGGCCTCAACTTCCTCGGGCCTCACACGGCGGGAATGCTCCCCCTTCACACCTAAATCAACACCACCAGCGATCTCCACGAGCTCAGGCACCCAATGTCCGCTGCAGAAGGGCGGATAAAGCCATTCGAAGAAAACCGTTTTAATTTTTTCTAGCCCGACAGAAAATTCTTTGACGAACTGGATCTTCTTCATGTTCCTTTCGACTAAGTCCTTGGCCTCTTGGTTTCGGCCGACGTATTTGCCGATGGTGAAGATGTCGTTGAGGATTTCGTCGACTGTTTTGGGATGGAGCGTTACGACGGTTGCGAACCCTCTCAAAATTCTGTTGACTTCGTCGGCGTTGACAGCGCATACGTCGCATAGGCTTTGGGCGAAGATCACGTCTGGGTTGAGGCTGCGGATGCTGTCGATGTCTATTTGATAGAGCTGCTGGCCCGTCCTGCTTGCGTTGGATATGGCTCGGTCGATTTCTTCGGGAGCGAGGCCTTCCGTGTTTAATAGAGGTTTGACCACGACGGGTTTGGAGGGGATTTTGCAGGCGTAGGTTACTCCAACCAGCTCGTCGACGGCTCCTAACTCCACCAACACGTCTGTCGCACTCGGAACGAGGGAAACGACCCGCATCAAACAAGACGGGAAAACTCTTTGATTTATCGGTTGTTTTCGTAAAAGGTATATAATGGCTGTGCGTTACGTGGCTGTGGATTTTTCCGAAGCCGTCGTGCTTGGTGTTCTGCAAGGGCTTGCGGAATGGCTTCCGGTCAGCAGCGAAGGCCTTGTTTCGCTCGCGTCGAAGCTTTTCTTCAGCCGTGTCCTGGAGGTTGCTTTGGCGTCGGCAATCTGGCTTCACGTCGGAACGCTTTTCTCCGCCGTTGTCTACCTGCGGAAAGATGTGTCCTTGGTCCTACGGGGTTTCGTCAAAGAAGGGCCCGAAAGAAAGCTCCTGCTTTTTATTGCATGCACGGCTTTGGGCTCTGTCGTCTCGGCGGTGCCGGCTCTGGTGATGTTGAGGGGGTTGGCGGTTTCTGACTCGGTGTTCACGGCTTCGGTCGGAGCTTTCCTCATTTTGACGGGGCTGATTCCACGTAGGCCACGGCGTTCCGAAGTCGAAGAAGATGTGAAAACAGGGTTGTTGGTGGGTTTGGTTCAAGGGTTTTCCATAATTCCCGGAATCAGCCGGTCGGGC
>JANWZT010000108.1 GCA_025054515.1 Candidatus Caldarchaeum sp. | reverse complement strand
AAGTCGTCATTTTTGATGGAACCTTCATGTCCGGTTCCGCATTTTTTAAAGCATCATTTAAACTGTTTGAAACACCTTTTAAAGGGCTGTGTCGGGTGGTATCCCGTGACCGCTGTGACCGTCGTCAAGGACATTATGAGCTCCGATGTGGTGACTGTAACTCCGGAGACTTCCGTATATGCCGCGGCCCGTGTGATGGCTCAGGAAGAGGTGGGTTCCGTGGTTGTCGTCGTCGGTGAAAAACCTGTGGGGATAATCACCGAAAGAGATTTGGTTAGGAAGGTTCTCGCGGGAGGCCTGTCTCCGCGGAAAACATCTGTTTCCAAGGTAATGTCGTCACCCGTCGTCGTTGTTGGAGAAAATACTTCACTCGAGGAGGCGGTGTCGATCATGGCTCAAAACCGTATTCGAAGGCTTTTGGTTGTCAGCGGGGAAAAACTGGTCGGCATCGTTAGCGCGACAGACATCATGAAGGCCCTTGGGGCTGAGGCGGCGAGGGCCTTGCCAGCGATACTCCGAGGCTAATCCGCCACCAGAATCTTCAAATCCTGCAAGGCATCTGCGAACAAGTCTCTGAGCCTTTCGACGAAATTATCCGCGGTGAGCTTCATCCTTCCCACGATGACGAGGTCGACGTCTCCGTATACTTCGTCGATTGCTTCAACGTCATCCCATGACGCGAGGACTTCATAGATTTTAACCGGGTCGTATTGCGGGTTTAGCTTAGCCAAAACATAGACCTTTTCGCCACTCAAATATCTCATGATTTTTTCCCTCTCGACTTCGAAGCCGAGCTCCTTCAACAGTATTTCCCGCAGGTCGTTGTAGCTGAGGCCGTTGTTTTTTTCACGGGATTTTTTCACTATTGCTTCGGTGGCCTGCCTGACTTTCGGGTCTGAAGGACTTAAACCCGTAAGGGCGGCGACGAGTCGATGGCTTGTGTAGAGTCCTATGTGGAAGACGGGGTTGGCGACATCATGCTCCAACTTTTTTTTCGGCATGTAACCTTCGGGTTTTTCGACTGCCATCGACTGGTGTACGCCGGCCCTGATGGTTTTGGCTTCATCCGACAGCGGATGACGCCATGGCAGCTTGATGCCGGCGACTTTGGCGAAGAAGCTGTAGAGGCCGTTTAGCTTGTCCCGGTCAATTCCCGTGCTGTAGCTGAAAACGTCTTCGAGGACTGCGACGACTTCGTAAAGGTCTGCTATCCCGTTTCTGTCGCCTATTCCCATGATCGTTGTGTGTGCTTCGTCGGCTCCTTCGAGGACCGCTTCGATGGTGTTGGAAGAAGCCATGCCGTAGTCGTTATGAAAATGCGCAGCCAGCGGAACACCCGTTTGGTTCTTGACAGTTCGGATGAATTCAGCGGCTTTACGGGGAGAGAGCATGCCAGCCGTGTCGGGAATGCTCACCAGAGTCGCGCCGGCTTGATGAAGCTTTTTTACCGCATCCACCAGCTGTGCCATACGGTTTTCCACAAAAAACCGCGACGCATCTTCTATGGTTGCCCTCACGTATTTGAAGCCGAATTGCCTCGCCATGGTAGCGGCTTCGCAGAGCCTTTCGATGGCTTCTTCGTAAGAGATTCCGTGAAGTTTGTACCGGCGGTGAACATCTGTCGGAGCTATGTAGAATGCGACCCCGGTCGCCTCGTATTTCGAAGCAGACAGAACATCGTCTTTGAGGGCCCTTCCGTGTATCACGGATTCGACGCCGAGCTGGTTACACAGCGACACTAATGGTTCGACGTCGCTGCGGGTTGTCCGGGGTGGATAGTCTAAGGTTAGCTCTATTCTTTTTAACCCTGCATCTGCAAGTTTCTCCACCAAATCGATTTTCGCGGACTGTTTGAGGATTCTGAAAAGCTCGCCCTCCCTTAACGTCGAATCAAGCAAAACCGTCAAACGCCATCTTGGGTTAGGTGCATCTTTTCGTATTTATCTGTTAACCTCCGTCGGACTAAGCCTGTTTCCTTTGCGTTTTTCGTAGTATAGTTCAGGTTTTCGGACTTTGGGAATGGATTGCTTGCCGCACCCGATTCAAAAGGTCTGGCTCGGAGTTCAAAATTTCGACCAGGGCTTCGAGGAGTTTTGTGGATGTCGGGCTGAGGCTGTGCTCCATCTTTTCGGCTTCGATTTCGGCGGTCAATTCATCAATTCCCAAGGTTTGGAAAAGCTTCGAGACCGTGTCGTGGCGGCGCTTGAGCTCGTTGATTTTCGCCAACCCTTCCTCGGTAAGCTCCAACGTTTTGTAGGGCTGGTACCGAAGATATCCCTTTTCGCAAAGGCCCGAAATTACCTTCTTCACGGTGCTGGGCGCGACGTTCAAAGCTCTCGCAACATCGACAGGCCTTACCTTCTCCCCCTTTTCCCTACAAAGCTCATAAACGGCTTCAAGATACTCTTCGGCAAGCCGCACACTTCCACGCTCCCGCTTGTGCGCCCTCATCAAAGCCTCCATACGCGGTGAAGAGCCACCCAAGCCCATCTCAAATGTTTAAGCCATTTATTAAACAAAAAACGCCGGGGGTGGGATTTGAACCCACGCGGCCCAGAAGGGCCACAGGCTCTCCAGGCCTGCCCTCTACCAGGCTGAGGGACCCCGGCGTCTATTGTTTTTTGTTTTTGGGATGGTTTATAGTTAGTGGACGCGTTGGAGCCCGCCCTTCCAAACCGGTGGATAAGTGGACTTCTGCATGACGACGCGTTCGACGTCCACCGCCAGTCCTTCAGAAGCCGACAACATCTCTTGACTGTTCATCGCGGCACGTCCCAGAGCGACGAGTTCGTTCTTGAGAGTCATGATCGCAACGATGCCATTCTTCTCGACGTCCGAATCGAGCATGCTGATTCCCGCGGCCATCAGGTCGGCTCCGTGACAGATGGCGTCGACCGCAGTGTCAAGTATGTACACCTTCGGGACGAGTGTGAGGCATTTCTCGACCGGCATCACAACCTCTTTTATCATCGTTTCGTCCCCCGAATCTTTGTAGAGCTTCGCCGCCTCATACAACTGGAGTAGGGTGATGGATGACTTTTCCTCGAAAGGCCCGGCACGTGTTCTCCTCAGCTCCTCCATATGCGCCCCGACGCCGAGATACTCTCCGACGTCATGGCAGATTTTCCGCACGTAGGTTCCGGCCGAACAACCCAGCCGAAACAGCACATACCTGCCATCCATCTCCAACAGCTCGAAAAAATATACCTCCCTAACCCGCGGCCTTCTCGCCACAGCCGCTCTAACGGGAGGAACCTGAAAGATCGGGCCCGTGAAAAACCGAAAAGCCTCTTCCACGTCTTCCTTCGAAACGTCTCCGTGAAGCTCCATCAACCCGACATATTCTTTCCCGCCTTGCATGAAAACCGGCGCAACCTTGGTTCCTTCACCCAGCATAATCGGTAAAACGCCGGAAACGGCGGGATTTCCCCAGGTGCTTCTAGGGTCCCGCCGTGTCCTGCTTGATCGACGTTAAGCATCTTCTTCACGAAGAACGCAACTTCGTGGCTCGTCGGACCTCTTTGTTTGTCCAGGTTGACGACCCCGAGGCTGAGAAGTTCTGAGACGTTTCTCTCTTCGGGCCGTTTGCCGTATCGAAAGTCGGTCTCGGACTCGCGTTTGACCACCGTTTCATAGCTTCGTTGCCACGGAAGACGCGTCGATTTCAATTTTCTCCACCATGTATTTTTCGAGACCGGCTTCTTTAATTGTTTTGAGGACTTCATCATCGGACGCGTCTTTCTTTATTTCCAGTTTCTGCGGTGTCGGTAGGATGTGCCGGACGTTGACTCGTTTCCGCCGAAGGCCTGTCAAACTTTTGGGCCCCGTCACCAAAACATGTCCGTCGGCGTAGACGGCGACGACGACGCCTTTGCATCCCGCGTCTCTTCCCCGTGTTTTGATCACGACTCTGCCGACTAAGGATTCGTCAACCATGGCTGCCGTCTATTGTGTTTGAAACTATTTTTATACATAAATTTCGCTGGTTTTTTTCTCCAATATGGCTGCGAAAAAAGTCATCTGCATCGCGGGGTTCGCCGCCGTCGGAAAATCGACCGTTGGCAAGATCGTGGCGAAAAAGCTGAGGCTGAAATATGTTTCGGGGGGAGATGCGCTTAAGGCGGTTGCGCGGGACATGGGGTTCAAGCCGGGCGGCCCCGGATGGTGGGAAACGCCGAAGGGAATCGAATTTCTTTCGTGGAGAAGTCGCGACCCCAGCTTTGACAAGAAAGTCGACAACAAGCTTCTCGAAATCTGCCGGAACGGCGGCTACGTGGTTGATTCATGGGTGATGCCGTGGCTTTTCAAGGGAAAGGCCTTCAAAGTCTGGA
>JANWZT010000107.1 GCA_025054515.1 Candidatus Caldarchaeum sp. | reverse complement strand
CCGTCTGCAAAATGAACGTAGACCCAGCCAAAGCGAAACACGTTTCAACTCACATGGGCAAAACCTTCTACTTCTGCTCCGCTGCCTGCAAAAGCTTATTCGACAAAGCTCCGGAAAAATACGTGAAGTAGCTGGAAAATCCATAATAACCGCATCGTCTCGCTGGTGAACAGCATGGCCCGCCTGGTCAAAGTGGCTGCTTTGGATGAAATGCAGCCGGGTTCTATGAAGAGCTTTGAAGTTGAAGGGCGTTTGATTCTGTTGGCGAACGTGGAAGGTGTTTTCTACGCCATGGATGCTTTGTGCAGTCACGAGGAATGGGACCTTGCTGAAGGAGTTCTCGAAGGTAGGAAAGTTGTCTGTCCCGGTCATGCTGCTGTGTGGGATTTGGAGAAGGGGGAGGCCGAGTTCGACGAAGAGCTTAGGCCGTTGAGAACATACCGCACCGTTGTAAGTGGCGGATTTGTCCACGTGGAGTTGGACTGATTGAAGCGGCACCCCTTTGTCTGCAGCAAATGCGGCGCACGATACATGCTGCAGGCTTGGAAGGCCGAATGCCCGTCATGCGGGGCCGGATACACGCTGGTTCAGCTGCCCGAAAAACCATCGGCGAGAAGCACTTTTGTCCAACGGCTGGCGGGGTTGTCGCTGTTCACATACGTTTTGCATGGCTTATTCGGCCAAAATCTCCTGACGTTTCTTCAGTTTCCGCCGCCGATCGTCTTCCAATTTGCGGCCCTAGTGGTCGCAGGCCTTTCCGCGCTAGGCTCCACGCCGGTGCTCGCAGTGTCTCTAATGCTCGGAATCGCCGCGGCGATATTTCATTCATTCGATATCACACCTTTCTCTGTGCTGGGGCTTGCTTTGGCAGTTTTGACGGCTGCTTCGTCGGCCGTCGCACTCTATCGTCTGTCGATGTTCTCGAAGAACAGGGCCCGAGAAGTTGACGCCCGCTCTATGCCGGAGTATTCCGGCTGGGGCGGCTCTCAACAAACCGGCTGAAAACTCTGTAGGTGTCTTCGTCGTAAAGCACGAACATTACTTTGTTGAGGCCGCTGTTTTCGCGGGTTAGGTAGTCGACAACAGCCGAGACGATGACCTTGGCCGCTTCTTCGACGGGGTATCCGAAAGCGCCGGTAGAAATGGCTGGGAAAGCTATCGATTTGATTCCGTAGGTGTCGGCGAGCTTGAGGCTGTTTATGACTGCGTCGCGGAGCTTGCGTCTCTCGTCTCCTTCACCCATCCTCGGCCCGACTGCGTGAATGACATATTTTGCCTTGAGACGGCCCGCGCCCGTGATGACGGCTCCGCCGACCGGGCAGTAGCCTATGCGGTCGCATTCTTCCTGGATAGAAGGCCCACCCTTCCTTAGAATCGCGCCAGCTACTCCACCTCCCATCTTCAGGTATTGATTTGCGGCGTTGACTATGGCCTCTGCATCTGATTCGGTGATGTCTCCTTTCAGACAAACAACCTCCGTCTTCCCAACCTTCACCATACCCAAGACAGGTTTATGCAAAGACTTGTATAAATTTCACCACTGCTTAATGCCGTTGCAATGGCTTGGAAGGTGCTGGTTTTTCGGCAAGGCCTCGGCTGGGATGAGATATCAAAGGTAATTTCTCATACGGGTGTTGTGGACACGTTTGAACAGGCTCTCGATTTGGGCGCGACCGCGGTGATACGGAACCTTGAGAAAACCGTGAAGCCAGCCGGTTCATCCTTCGGAGACCCCGTGGGCTTCCGCGTCACTTCGTCTGACGCGTCCCCTCAACCGCTTCCGCTCAACACCGTCAACTGGCAGGAAGTCCGGCACCGCTTCTTTAGGAGAGGCGACAGCTTTCTCCTCTACAAAACGTGGAGCTGGCCCGATTAGATTGACAGTAGACCAACATTTTCTCGTCGACAAAGATGTCGTTCGAAAAATCGTCGAAAAAGCCGACCTCACCCGCCAAGACACGGTGCTCGACGTCGGCGCGGGCACGGGAATCATCACCGTCGAAGCTGCACGCAGGGCCAAACTTGTCATCGCAGTCGAACAAGACACACGCCTGATGCCGAAACTTAAAGCGGCCTGCACAGGCCTCGACAACGTCAAGCTTGTCGTTGGGAACATACTCAAAACAAAACTGCCACCGTACACAAAGGTTGTATCAAACCCGCCCTTCAGCATCATCGAGCCGTTAATCATGCGACATCTCAGAAAACCGGTGCCGATGTCGATTCTGGTTCCTAAAAAATTCTCAGACAACATCGTCGCAGGAAACACCGCCCTCGGGTTCAAAACATCGCTCGCCTACAAAGCCGAAGCGGCCGAAATCTTCGAAGGCAACGTCTGCCAGCCACCGTACCCGGGAAAACTAGCCCATTTAATTTTGAACCCCGTCCAGAAAACAGCCGCGGAAAAAGCCATGGTGGAATTTCTGAGCTACAGCACGAGCAAAACAAGAAACGCCCTACGAAACATCATCTGGAACTACACGACCAAAAGAACCGCGACAAAAATCATCGAACTATCTTCCCTCCCAGATCCGCTCCTCGAAAAACCAGTTAAAAGAACAAACTTAGAGGACCTCCAAACCATATACTCCTTTCTTGAATCCACGATAGGGGACAAAAATTTAAGAATCAACCCATCGCATAACAGACTCGGCGAAATGGCCGAGGTGGGGTAGCCTGGTTAGCCCTCAGGGCTGTGGACCCTGCGGCGCGAGTTCGAATCTCGCCCTCGGCCTTTAAATTATCGACTACACGACCTTTGAACAGGCAGTTTGAGGACGACTCTCGTCATCACAGTAATCACGGCTTTCGCCACCTTAACACTCGTGCCTTTCGTGGTCGCAAGCCGTGCCGCCGTCTATGCCTTCGTGATCTCCGCCATCCTCGTCCTCATTTATTTCGCCTACGGTCTCGTTTCCCGTGGAAGAACGCCCATGCAAAGCAGGGCCTCGAGAAATTTAGTAGGTTTTCTCTTTGTGGCTGTGCCCTTGGCGGCTTCTCTTCTCGTCTTCGTCGAAGAATTCAACATATACAGAGAATGGTACAAGCCTGTCATGATTTCAAGCTTCACAGTCCTGTTCCTGTCGAACATGATGTTTCTTCCACTGTCCCTTGCCTTTTACAGGAGGGAGGAGAGGCAGGAGAAAAACCAGCTCTTCGGCGCGCCGGTCAGCATCATCATCCCTGCCTACAACGAGGAAAAATGGATCGGACACTGCATCGAAGCTGTTCTTGAAGCCGATTATCCGAGCAAAGAGATTATCGTGGTCGACGACGGAAGCACCGACAACACCTACGGCGTGGCGAGCAGGTATGTCCGACACGGCGTCATCGTGTTGAGAAAGCCGAACGGCGGCAAGGCCTCCGCCCTCAACTACGGCATGCTCTACGCCACGGGAGAAATAATCGTAACCGTCGACGCCGACAGCATAATCAGTCGCGACACTTTGAAAAACCTTCTAACACCATTTAAAGACCCGAAAGTCGTCGGAGTCGCCGGCAACGTCAAGGTCGTCAACCCAGTAAACTGGCTGACCAAGAACCAAGCACTCGAATACATCACCCAGCTAAACATAACCCGCAGAGCCACGTCATACTATGGAGTTGTTCAAGTCATGCCCGGCCCTCTTGCGGCCTTCAGAAAGAAAGAAGCGGTCGCCCTCGGCAAATACGACCGAGTCACTTTGACGGAGGATTTCGACCTAACCGTCAAACTTCTGAAGACGGGGGGTGTCATTCAAGCCCCTCCCGGTGCTTTCGCATATACCGAAGCGCCTTCAACACTTTCAAGCCTCTATAGACAACGTCTAAGATGGTACCGCGGAAACATTCAGGTGCTTTTGAGACATTCGGATGCGTTCAGAGTATCGAGGTACGGGTTCTTGACCTACCTGGTTTTCCCGCTGTTGGTTGTTCAACAGCTGGTGATACCCATTTTAGGCGTCGCGGCCATCCCCGCCGCCATAATGATCATAATCAACGGAGGCATCGGCTACGTCCTCAAGCTTTTGGCTGCCTTCGTCATACTACAGTCACTGATATCGCTGACGGCCTTGGACATGGAGAACGAAGATGTAAGAATGGTTTTGTATGCTCCTTTCGCAGTCGTCGGATACAAACATTTGTTGGACATCATCGCCTTCAAATCAATCATCGACATACTCGTCCTTAGACGACGGCCGAGATGGACGAGAGCTGAGAAAAAAGGGCTGCAGATTCCTACTCGATCCTAAAACTCTTCAAGATATGCTTGGGCAGCATGTGCTGCCATTGTTCAACAAAACTCCTGTCGAGGTTGCTGTCCCGCAGGTCGTCAGGCAACATCCTCGGAA
>JANWZT010000106.1 GCA_025054515.1 Candidatus Caldarchaeum sp. | reverse complement strand
AAAAAACGAAGTTAAGCCGTCGCGCATCGCATCCTTTCCGCCGATAATCGTAGCAATATTGTCGCCCATGGCAATAATCATGAATTCGGGTTATCCGTACTGGGATTTCGTCTTTAACCTGATCTACAGCTACTCGCTTGGATTCTGGGTCGTCGAAGGATTGTCAGCCATTTTTTTGACAACCGCTTTCTTAGCTCTGGTTTTAGTTTCGGCGGAAGCCGTTTACCGACAATCCAAGAAAAATCAGTCGCTTTAGAACAGTTCACGGTGTTCTGCAGGTGGTTACTATTAGGTTGTTTCGGGTTGTCCACCATCGGCAGTGGACGACCGTTCCCTGAGACTCCGCTGTTACAAAATCTGTTGCCGAATAGGTTCTGCGGGTGATTTGACCCGTCGCAGCCGTTAAAGCCAGCCGGTATATGAACCACCCTCCATAGGACCTGTTTTCGCTCTCGTCGGACGCCTTAACCATGAACATCCCGAGATAGGATTCCCCGGGTGAAAGCCTGCTTATCGTGAACTGGTCGTTTACAAGCGAGACGGTGATGTTGTTCATGTTCCTGATTTCGATGGTGACTCGGATGTTTTGGAGGGGCTCTGTGTTGTTTCCGAGATACACCATGAACGGAACGCTGTATACGACGGTGTGCTCGGTTGCGTTGGCTATGTAGGTGTACATCGGCAGGACGGGGGTTATCTTCAACGGGATGGGTCTTGGCACCATAACCCCTCTGGCTGCGTTGACTTCGACCACCGTGTTGGCCCGGATATCGACGGTCGTCGGCCCGGGCGGGACATCCGAACAACTGCCGCCAAACACTTGACACTGCATCACCCTGACTTCGTAAAGCCCCGGAGCCACGGCGAACCCAGCCAACAAAGCCAAATCATCCGGCGAAGAAACATAACGCCATGTCTCCGCCGTTCCCCTGCAACCCGCCGCATATTCATGGGTTCCCAAAGCCACGCATCCAACGACTTTGTTCACATCCCCCGCAGACACGACGTTCACCTTAACGTTGTACCAGTAGCCGAAGGACGCGTTGGAGACTTGAACAATCAGGAGATGGGGTAGGTTGGTGGGCCCGATTTCACCCGTCGCGAAACTGTTGCCACGAAGCGTGGGCAACCTTACCAACACCTTCTCATCAGGCTCCAAAACATAATCCGAAACAGGGGTCATTATCTTTTCTCCGGGAGCGAGCTTCAAAACCCTGCTTATCGGCGTCAACCCCAGTTTACTGCTCTCTACATAGATGACCGGCACGCCCACCTCTATCGGAGATTTGTTGACGACGTAGAGATAGAGGCGCGACCGCTGAAGCATATGGATTTCAGGCGGCTGAAGCGAAACCATCGCCTCCAGGTTTTCGTTGACTTTCTCGATTTCGAACCGCATACGCCGCGAAACCTCGTCCATGAACAAAGTCTGGACGTTCTGCATGTAAATCCACATCGGAATAACGACGGTGAAGAAAATCATCAACCCAATAGCCGTGCCCACAACCGCAGAAATCCCAGAGCTTCTTCTCCTCATTTCAGTTCCCCATCGCGCTTCTCGTCGTCGTGGTCGTGGTCGTGATAGTCAGCGTCGTCGTCCTCGTCGTAAACACGGTCGTGGCCGTGGAAGTTTCGGTTCTAAAGGTCGATGTGACGCTGGTTGTTGTGGTTGTGGGAATAGTTGTCGTAGTAGTCCTGTAGAAAATCATGTTAGCGGTTACGGTGGTACCGGTGTAGACGGTGCGCCACACGATTACTGTCGTCGTCGAAGCCGTAGTCACTGACAGCCGGGTAGTGGTCCAGGACGTTGCGGTAGTGGTGCCGGCTGTTGTGGTGGTCGTCCGCGTCGTTACCGTCGTGGTAAACGATGTGGCTGTGTTGACTATCGTCGAGGTTGTGCTCTGTGTTGTATAGGCTGTCGTGGTTGTTGTCGTCGTCACCGTGGTGGTCGTGGTTCGGAAGGTTTGGCCAACGGCCGACGTCATCAACCCAAACACGAAGACAACAGCCACCAACAACGCAAACCAAAACCTAAAACTCTTCAACATCATCTAACATTCCACCCCCTCAACAACCGTCTTAACGGAATCGGAAGCAGGGATGCGGCGACGAGGTAGTAAATCCATAGATTGAAGTTGAACAAGCCGCGGTCTGAAACAAATAGCTGCTGAACGTTGGTTCCCGTGCCGCCGGTTACCGTAGTGGTTGTCGTGGTCGTCGTGGTTGTAGTGGAGGTAACCCACTGAGTCGAGGTGAAAGTCGATGTTCTCGTCGTGGTGAAACTCGTCACCACGATGGTTGAAGTTGATGTGATGGTTGGGCTTCTGGTTGTAGATGTTATGGTTGAGGTTGTGGTACGCGTAGTTGTAAACGTGGCGGTTACGAGCGTTGTCGTCATCGTGATGAAGCTGGTCGTTGTGCTTGCGAATACTGTTGTTGTTATGGTTGATGTAGCGGTTCTCGTGGTTGTGGTCGAAGGCCTTGTGATGGTTGTGATGGTCGTGGAAGTTGTTGTCGGCCTTATGGTTGTCGTTGATGTTGTGAAGAAGGTTCGCGTCGTCGTAGACCAAACCGTAACCGTTTCAGTAACGGTTCTTGTCACCGTTACCCACGGCGTATGGTCTACCGACCTGATGACAATCCTGCCGATGTCGAACAACCGGACGGGAGGCCTCAGAACGATGCTGTACTGCTCGAAATAACCGGCCAAGGAACCTACCGTGATGTTCATCCGCAAACTACCCGTCGTAACAAGCCGTCCGTTGCAGTCATAGATGTCGACGACCAGCTCGTAGTAGCCGTCTTCGAAGAATCCCATCGAGAGAATGAGCTCGTCAAGCGTGAACCTCGTAAGGTCTACGCGTAGTTTGGTGTAGTCGATGAAGTTTCCGAAGCTGTTGGGGAAGCTCCAGTCGACGGGGAGAATGGTGAATTCGGGGTCGGGTGAAAAGAGAGTGAATATGAACGGCGGAGTGAGGCCGCCGCGGTCAACCCTGACATACACCTCCTGCGGCAGACCACCGCTCACCGTAGCGGTTCCAGACGCCGTAACACCGTTACCGTCAACAACCCTCACACCCACGCTGTAGGCACTACGGACAACGCTCGCGTTCAAAACCCTAATTTTGACAAAATCGGTCGAATGGCCGTAAATCGTGTCTTCCTTCGGGTCGACGAGCTCGACGATCAGCCAGTGCGGCGTGCGGATGCTGCAAGCCGACCCCGTGCCCACGATGGCGGGCGTGGCAGTAAAGCTTGCAATCTTATAAAGCAGTGTCTCCGAATAATGTTCTTTGAATCTTGGGTCGTCTGGCCTGAACAATCTCTCGGGCGTGTAGTGAACCTGCAGGGTTATCGGTTTGTCATCGCTGCAAATAAGCGCTGGACATTCGAAGATGAACTGTCTCTGCCCCCCTACGGGGATGCGGGCGAGCTCCCTAACGCCCGTGTCAGCCGCTATGGTACCGTTGCTGATGCTGATGAGCCGGAAGACGACGATGGGTTCTTGGCCCAAGTTTCTTATCATCGCCTTGCCGTATCCCCTGCCGTAGATTGTGTCGGGGTAGAAGACGTAGTCGGCGCCGATGTATGAACGGAGGAGGAGGGCTTGGCCGCCTACCTCAAAAACCTCGCTCGTCCTCGCCATGGCTGTTTGGCTCATAAGATAATACCACAGCCCGATTCCAAGCATGACAACCACGGCGGTAACGATTGAAAGCCCCACCACTTCGCTGAGGCCTTTTTTCCGCTTCACGGCTCCCTCACCTCGACAATCACTTGGTAGACGTCGGACATCCGCACAGCAGGCGAAACATCGAAAAAGACGGAATCGTTGTAAATACCTCTGGGAACGGTAATCCTGTTGTTTGAGGAATAGAGGATGTTATTCTGGCAGTCCCGCAACGTTAAGGATATGACGTAGGTGCCTCCGACGAGGTCGTTTATCCCCAGCTCGACCATGACCACGTTCAGAATTCTTTCGCCGGTCGCGGTGTCAACAGTCCACCAAAGCTGAACACCAGATGCATGAGCTTTTAACGGAATTCCACCGAGACGCCAAAACCTCTGAACCACCTCGTAACCGCCCGCCGACACCGTTATGTTCAAGGGAACCGTGAATCCCCCAATTCCTCCGGTCAGCTCCGAAATGCTGTTACTTATCGTCGGTACAGTGTTTGAGGCGCCTGCGACTGCGCCCGAAGCGTTAACAACCTGAACGTTTAGTATCACGTTTTCTGAATGAGAGGCAAAAGGTGCGCGGATAAACAGCTTGTTACTCGGTGGACCGGGAATTCGTCCCGAGTCGGTGAAGGTTATGGGGTCCACAAGATCTATCGACATCCATTTAGTCCCTGGAGGAAGGT
>JANWZT010000105.1 GCA_025054515.1 Candidatus Caldarchaeum sp. | reverse complement strand
CCACGAGACAAAATTCGAAAAAGCCGCGGAAATCCTCCGCCAAACAGTCCTTGCCGACGAATTCATCGAATTCACACCACCAATCGCCTACGCGTACATAGATTAGCTCCGCCCATCTCCAACCAACAAGTTTTAATACCGCCCGACACAATTTAGAAACGGTATATAACCGCCGTCGTCCCGCAAGGCACGACGGACTTTTATCCAGCAATTTTCGGATAAGCATGTGCATCGTAGCGAAAAAGCCGCCGTCTTCATCGATGGCGGATATTTCGAGAAACTGCTCAAGCATTATTTTGCTGACAGACGGAAAGACCTTGAAACTTATCGCGAAATAGTTGTTGAGCCGCGGATAGACTTTCTCCGCTTGTCCGAGCAACTTTGCCGAGGATACGAGCGCTTCAGAACATATTATTATAACTGCATGCCCTATCAATCCAACCCGCCGACTCCTGAAGAGAGTGAAAGATATGGCAACAAACGTCGGTTCATTCATTATCTTCAAAGGTTGCCGCGTTTTCAGGTTCGGTTGGGCAGGCTCCGAAAGACCGCCACGGGTGATTTTGAACAAAAGGGAGTGGATGTCCAGCTTGCGATTGATTTGGTGGAGCTCGCTGCCGTTAGAGCGATAAGCAAAGCGGTCTTGATAGGAGGTGATGCAGATTATGTTCCGCCGGTAAAAAAGGCCAGAGATTTTCACGTCATAGTTGAGCTATATTACCATCCGCGTCACGTTAGCAGTGAACTGCTCGATGCATGTGATGAAAGAACCGAGATTACGAAGGAATTGATTGATTCTGTGCGGGTCATGAATCCGTAGGTTTGCCTCTGCCAAATTCTATAACGGGCCTTTTCCACGTCTGTTTGGATGAGGTTCTTTGCGACGACGTTTGCGGGTTTGGAGGATGTGGCGGCTTCGGAGTTGGCGGAGCTTTTGGCCGTCGATACTGAGGCCGACGTGGCGAAGGTGTTTTTCTCCGGCGACGTAGAAGACTGTGTGAAGGCTAATTTCGCCGGTCAGACGTTGAACAGGGTTTTTCTTCTGCTGGCCCGTGATGATGTCGGGTCTTTGGACGATGTGGCGGAGGTCGCGGAGTCCGTTGACTATTATGGGCTGGTCGGCAGGAACCAGAGTTTTGCGGTGAAGGCGGAAAGGGTTGGCGTCCATGGTTTCACCAGCCTCGACGTGGCGGCGGCCGTCGGCCGAGCCGTGATAGAGTCCTACAAAGCCGCGACAGGCGTCCGGCTCAAAGTAGACCTCACCAACCCCGACGTCGAAATCTACTGCATTCTCCGGAACCGCGAGCTGCTGATTGGCTTGAACACGACGGGCGAATCCCTTCACCGGAGATGGTACCGGACGGGGTTTCACCGAGCCGCTCTTTCGCCGACCGTCGCCAACGCCATGGTCAGAATTTCGGGATGGAAGGCTAACATGACGTTGGTCGACCCTTTCACCGGCTCCGGCACCATCCCGCTCGAAGCAGCCGTCCACGGACTCCGCGTATCACCCGGCATCAGACGCCGGCTCGCCTTGGAAAAACTCGTCTTCATCCAGCCCGAGGATGTTGAACGTTGCCGGGCCTTTTTGGCGAAAAGGGAGCGAATCGGAGAAATCCTCAACGTGATGGGGTTCGACGTTTCGCCGCGTTCGGTCGCGTTGGCAGAGTCGAGTTTGCGTGCTTCGGGGCTTGGGGACGCTGTCCGTTTTATGGTCGCCGACGTCTTTCGGCTTGACGGGGTTCTGACGACGCATGTGGACAGGGTGGTGTGTAACCCGCCTTTCGGCCTGCGGATGAGGCTGCGGCAGCCTGAAAAATTCTACGTCGAATCATTCAAAGCAATCAGGAAAGCATGCCCCGACGCGTCTCTGACGGTACTCGTAAACAAGCCAACCATCGCCTCGAAAGCCCTTGAAACCGCCGGCTACAGCGTGATTTCGGCGAGGAAAATCCTCCTCGGGCCCATCACGGCCCACATCATCACCGCGGTTTAAGCTGCCGCGACGTATCGGAGGCTGACGGCGAGGAGTAGGTGTATGATTCCCGTTACGTAGAGGAAGCCGGAAAATATCGAATGAACGCTGTGCCATCGTTTGAAGGCGCGGGCCCATCGGACTCGGCCGTAGATGTATCTTCCGAAAATTCCGCTGGCGATGAGAACTATCACGAGCCATGCAGCGAGACCCTGTACGCCGACCAATCCATATAGTCCAAGCCATGGATAGATTCTTTCGAAAGGGTTCCAGTATCCGAAGGAGAAGGGAAAGCCCGAGTGAACGAGTATGAGGATTCCGCCGGCGGTTGTGAGGTAGCAGTGGGTTTCCAGCCACGTCAGCTTGGTCAGCAGCCCGGGCCTGAAGAGGTAGGCCTGCGCAACGACGAGCATCACGGCCCCGGCGTAGCCGAGACGGTAGCCGATCCATCCATCTCCTTTCAAGTCGTGCAGCCGAAACCCAGAGCCCGGCGTTTCGAAAAGCAGCTCAAACCCATCGACGAGAAAATACACGACGACCGCAAGCAGAATCAGTAGAAAAATTCTGTAGACGGTCAGCCGTCTAAGCCGGCCTTCCAACGGGCATCACGTAGACCGGAAGCTCGTCGCGGGAAGCCCTCAAAACAGCGCGCACCTCATCTTCGTAAAATGCACCGATGACCACGCATCCAAGCCCCAGAGACTCGGCCTGGAGGTAGACGTTCGCGGCGGCGTGGCCCGACTCCTGAAAAACATATTGAAGGGCTCTGTCGCCGTATTTGACGCGTGTTCTTTCGACGACGGCGGTGAAGACGATGTTGACGGCCGCCGTGGCCACCCATTCTTGGTCGACGCACGCGCTCATCAAAGCTTTGCTGAAATCGCCTTCGGCAACAAGGCTCAGCTCATGCCGGTGCGGGTTGTAACGGTATGTTCCAGCCGCAAGGCCTTCCACGCCGCCTTGTTTGACGACGAGATAGGTCTCGAGCGGGTAGAGTCCTCCGGCCGAAGGAGCTGACCGCAGGCCCGTCCAGAGATGCGGCGCGGTCACGCCCTGCGCTGCCCAGAGAAGCTGCGCAACCTCCGCAACCGTCAGCGGCTGTTTCGTGAATTCTCTACGGGACCTTCTCCGTTGGATGGCTTGTTCGACGGACATGGGCCCGTCGAGCCTTGGTCTGGGAAGCATGATGGTTTTCATGGCCTCTCCATCGACTGGTTGTTGTTCACGCCTTCCAATAAACCCGGTCAAAAAGGTAAGCCCGACTGCTGCGGAGCCGATGACGAGTGAGATGAAAGCACCGCTTCGGAGGAAGCGCCGGCGGGACTGCATGCCGTTTTAGAGATGATATTCCTTCGTTATATCGGTTGGGTCTGTTCCAGAAAGGAAAGAGGATGTTTTGCCGGCCTCGGTTTAGTGGTGGTGATGACCTGCTTCCAGCCCATATCTTCCGGTGAGCGGGTCTCTGAAAAGCTCCAAGCGGCGGCGCCGCCGCCAAGACGGTGAACGCTATTTCGGATGTCGGCATGAGTTTCGTACCTTCTGCGTTTGTTCCATGGTTGGAGTTTAGGGCCAGCCTAAAATTTATAGCAATACCCGTGTCGCTATTTTAGGTCCCCCCTTGCGCGTTAAAGGGTATTCCGAAATTTCCGTTGACCGGGTCTCGGAACATTTCGAGCTTCGGTGGTTCGAATGTGAAGACGAAGAAAAGAGCCGTCATCACCGCGAGGGCGGCGATGGGGATTGGTGAGGCAGGTTTGGCGCCGGTTTTGATGACCAGTCGGTAGCTGATTAACTGGCCCGCGATGACCGACGCGATGAACAACCCGATGTCGTATGCCAAGTTACTGCTATGGAACACGGCTTTGTAGGCGTAGAACCCGACCACGATTATTAAAGGCATGGCGAAAATTCCAACGGCTTTTCCGGCGAAAAAGTTCGGAAACGTTCGGCGGAAACGTGAATATTGTATGCTTGCATATAACACCGCCGGGAAGAAAGCGAGCTTGAGATGTTCCCAGACGCTTTCGTTGACGGCTGAGAAGAGGGCGACAACTGGGTTACGGTCTGAAAGAGCGTAGGTGAAATGCAGAAAAGAGCCGAGCAACACGATGAAAACAATTCCAGCTACTTCGGATGTCTTGAGCAGAGTTTTCTGCTCAAGGGCTTTCATGGCCCTTCCGCTGAGCCGCCATGATATAAAGACGGGTCATCTACTCCGTGTAGAATACACATCCTAAATACGTGCTGTTTCAGAAAGTTGTTGAACGGTTAATGCCCGACGATTTCGTCGACATTCGGAAGGATGAAGAGGAAGTTTTGAAGGCCCTGTCATCCGTTTCGGACGGCGAGGTTAGCTTTGGCGGCATGCGCCGAGCTCTTGGAATGCATCAGGAAAAGC
>JANWZT010000104.1 GCA_025054515.1 Candidatus Caldarchaeum sp. | reverse complement strand
GCGCCCGTGGCTGGCAGTGGATAAAATTCAAACGCGATTACAGGAGCGAGATGATAGACACCGTGGACCTTGTCGTGGTGGGTGCTTTCCACGGCAGGGGGAGGAGGAAAGGCCGTTTCGGAGCTCTTCTGATGGCCGCATACAACGCTGAACGCGATGTGTTCCAAACCGTCTGCAAGGTCGGCTCCGGGTTCAAGGACGTCGACCTCGAAACACTCACCGAAAAGGTGAGCCAGCTCAGGATGGAACGGAAACCCGCTCGGGTCGAATCGGTGATGATTCCAGACGTGTGGGCCGAGCCGCGTCTCGTCCTCGAAATCATCGGAGCCGAGGTAACTCTTAGCCCCGTCCACACATGCGGCGTCAACAAAGTCAAGGCAGGCTACGGCCTCGGAATCAGGTTCCCAAGGTTCACGGGCAGGATACGCGACGACAAAAAACCCGAAGACGCGACGACTGACGAAGAAATCATCGAAATGTACCGGAGTCAGCTGAAGAAAATCGAGGCTGAATGATGTTTTGAGGAAAGGTCTTTAAGCACGCCGGCAGACAACGAAATTTGGTATGAACGCGTTGTTGTTAACTGCTGTGGGCGTTTTGGTTTTGACGGTTTTACTGATGCTGGCGGCTGCTTCTCTGGCCCAAAGGAACGGAAGGAGCGAAGGGTTTGTCTTCTTTCTTCTGGGGCCTGTTCCGGTTTTCCTCCGCGGAAGGCCTTGGATTGCCTTGGCGGCGGCCGCCGCAGTATTTCTAATGTTCCTACTGGTGTTGATGTGATGCGCGCGCTGGCCTTCGCCTTAACGTTACTGGTATTATCCGTCGCCCTTCCCTTTATTCTCGTTTCTTTCACGGCCGGGTCCGTGGACTTCCGTGGGTTCGGCTTGATACTCATCGGCCCGTTCCCGGTCATACTCGAATTCTCCGACCCACGTTCGGCCGTCTTCCTGCTTCTGCCAGTGTTACTCTTCGGCCTCAGCGTTCTCTACGTTTATTCGAAGGCCCGGAAAATACCCATAGAAACAGAATAAATCAACGTGTATGTTGTTTGAGCTTGAAGGGCGTGCTTTCCCGCCAGAGGTATTCGAAGTAGTTTTTGGCGAATTTTGCGAGGCCGGTGTGGTCGGACCAGATGGCTATCATGGGGCCGTCGTCTTCGCTGAAGACGATGACGACTTCGCGGTTGTCGCAGATAATTCCGCCGCCGAACATCTGCTCCCTAACCCGCACCTCCGAGACCTCCGCCAGCCTCTTCAGCAATACAGGGTTGACGGAGCTCGAGGCCATCACCTGAACACGGGCGTCGCGGGCCCTCGCAGAAAGAATCAAAGCCCGCATGCTTTCGGCAATCTCCTTCGACAAAGCTGGAGCGGCCACGAGCAACTCGTTGTCACAACGGGAAACAACCTCCCGCACCTTCTCCATGATGCTTTCCTCACCTCGTAGAATCCAGATATCAGGTCTTTCCCGGCCGCCCCTCTTCTCGAAGACAGGCATCAACTCCTTGACAACCGTTTCCGAAAGATGTCTCACGTTTTTCTCGATGGACTGAACTAACGATTCCACGGCCGTCGCCGGAGACTTGGGGAAATATTTGGCGGGCCTTCCCATCTGAGATTCGATGAACCCTTTTTCAGCTAAAGCATTAAGGACTTCATAGACCTTGGAATATGGAATCGTTTTGAGGTCGCTAAGCTCGCTGGCGGTCATCGGCCCGTTCTCGACCAAGGCGATGTAAGCCCTCACCTCGTAGTCCGTCAGCCCGAGCTCTAGCAAAGCACGCCTAACCTTCTCGCTCACGAAGGTTTGGCCGTCTTCAGACATACCGCGACTCGGTTACCAGATACTTTGCCACCGCCTTCGTCAACGGATAGCCAACGACCACGATGCTCACGACGGAGCCGCCTAAAACACCCAGCCATGCGAAAACGATGCCCGGAACAGTTACGCCGAAAAACTCTGTAGGCGGCACACCGATCAAAACATAGAGATATGAGCCGACGACGAAGGTGACGAGTAATGCTTGGAAGATTGCGACGAAAAGCCATGAGCCTTTGAAGACGAAGTTTCGTCCCATCTTCCATCCGAGGTAGGTTGCGACGAGATTGGTCAACGTACCGCCGAGAAGGTCGACGATTCCGAAAGGGCTGAAAAGGTTTGCGATGAACGTTCCGATGGTGATGCCTATGACGGAAGGGAGCCCGAATACAAGGGCCATCGGCAACAAGGCGTCCGAAATCCGCACCTGAATAATTTCAAAGCTCAAAGCCGGCAACGCAATCACACCCGCCGCGTATAGACCGGCGAAAACAACGGCCGCAGCCAGATCCCTCGACTTCATCTCACGAGTTCATGCAGCAGCTACAATTAAAGATATCCCACCCTTCACCACGACATCGAGTTCACGTCTTTCGCTGTATAGCGGTATTTACCCAAAAATACCCGCAGCGAAGAAAAAACCAGCCCACGTGATTCGAATTTTCTCAAGCCTTTCGCTCGAAAAATTCCATCGCAAAAAGCTTATGAACTTGCTGCTTCTGTGGATGCCATGGTTTCGCGACTTTACGTCATGCTTGCCGCCGCCGTTTTAATTGTGATGATTGCGGCCGTGGTTGTGGAATCAGTTGAAGCGCGTTCTGACAGAAGGCCGAGGACCACGACCCGGACGACAACCACAACCAGAACAACCACGTCGCCATCGACCACGACGACTACCGCCACGACTACGAGCCCACAGTATTCCGACACGTTTCCAGCCGTGAACCCAGCCATACTCGGGAACTGCCCGCCCGAAGTCCACGACAGATACTTCGTCATCGGCCCCGACGGCCGAAAATACAGGACATGGCATCCCGTAACAGTCCCCATAGACCCAAACAACCCATCACGCGGCACATGCACCTTCGCCCACGAACACGGCGACAACCCACGGCAAGGAAGCTTCAACGACCTGCCGGCCTTCGGATACGCGGCCAAAATCGCGGGAATGGTCGAAGAAATAGCTGCCCATTCCGGGTTCAAGGTCTTCTACAAACCCCGAACAGGCAACGGGCTTGGAAACAACGCGGAATGGAGGATTGTTGTTCATCAGGGGACCGCCGGTGCGGGAAGACTGGTCCGCGCCTTCCACAGCATGCAGATAGACATCGTCGACGCCGCCGGCCGGAGGACGAGCGTCAACTTGATGGGCGACACGGGCAACCTCAACCCCAAATGCGGCCCAAGAGTAGGAGACAGAATCGTTCCCGACGAAGAATGCGTAAGCAGGCGCCTCTTCTACGAAGTCTGGTATTTCGCGATACGTGTCGGCACGGGAACCATTCATGGAGCGAGGTTCTTCGCAGCACCGGGCATCGCCGTCTACAACCCCATGACATACATGAAGGTCGGAGACCTCTCCCGAGTCTACCCGATATGCGGCGAAGTCGAAGGCCTTCCGCTTGGAGATCCGCGGAGCTTCTTCCTCGGCAACATGAGAGCCGTCGAGCATCCCGACTTCGGATGGGGCAACCCCGGACCCGAATACTTCTGGACCGACGCCTTCGGCCGCGAAGTCTCCGCCTCCAACTGTGACCCAACCCGCTGCATCAGGCAAAGAGTCCCAGTGGGATACTATGCATGGTTCGACGACGACAGCGTCTTCGACTGGCCCTGGATAGACCTACCCCTCGGAGCACCTGGAGGAAACTAATTTCCCCCCAATTTTTCGAAAAAGCACCAAAACTCGGCTCAGAACTACCGCCCATCACGAACGACCAGCGGCTTAAGCGTATAAATCCAAGCGCGACCTGGTTTCCGCTTTTTCATCGTATAAAAGTACATCTGTCTTACCCATTCGGCTGGCTGGAATAAACACTTTTTTCCCATAAATTCCGGACAATAGGGTATATAATTTGGTCAAAAAATCACGTCCCAGGCGTTTTATTGTGATGCGAACTATTCTAACACTGTCGATTTTTATAATTATCTCGCTCGGGTTCTCCCCCAGTCATTCTCTGACACCATACCACTTTCCAACCAATCCCAGCTTCCCTTCCAACCTAAGCTCGTATGGCACCGCCATGGTAGACGGTATTCTATCACCCGGCGAATACGGCAGCTGCATCGGCCCCGTCACCCCGCCCTACAACTTCGGAGGCACCACCTACACCATAGTGTTCTGCGAAATGAACGACGGACGGAACGACTACTACTTCTTCCAGATAAACGACCTCACGCAGAACGGCAACGACCGGTTCTACCTGCTGTTTGACAACGCCCACGACGGTGGCGTGGCCGCATGCGGGCCCGGAATACCCGTTGAGGATGCCATCGGATACGTTGAGCCTCCTCCCAGACCGCTTCCCAGCCCGCTCATGGACATGCACTACTGCGGCCAGCCCACCACCGACCAGCCTCCAGCAACAGTAGACGGCAGCCAGCACATAACTTCGGCGCACTCGTTCACGCCGGGCGTAGGGTACAGGTTTGAGTTTTCGCATCCACTTAACTCGGGCGACCCGCAGGACTATGCTCTGTCCATCGGCTCGACGGTGGGTTGGTGCATTTACTGGAGGGACGCTGACAAGCCGGCTCCCAA
>JANWZT010000103.1 GCA_025054515.1 Candidatus Caldarchaeum sp. | reverse complement strand
AGGCTCTGAACCTGCTGACAATTCTTTGTCCGGTCGGCCATGCCCATGCTATAATATAAATTCCGTCGCGGAACAAGCCGCGAATCATGCGGCAAATACTCCGGCACATCGGAGTGTATGCCTTTAACCATTATTGGCGTGGGGATGTTGGCGAAGATATAAAGAGATGATTTCATTGCCGATGACGGAAAATGTCTCAGGAGCTGGAACGGATAGCGGCTTCGAGGGCCCGTGAAGCGGTTAACTTCGACAAACTTGGTCAACGACACAAAGCGATAAAGTCCTACCGGGAAGCCATCGACGTTCTCTGGAAGCTCTACCGTCTATCGCCTGACGGAAGCGTCAAAAAAATTTACGCAGACAAAATCAAGGAATACCAGAACCGCATCGAAGAGCTTCAAAGCGATTCAGCGCCGACAGTGACCATTTCGCCGGAAATATCCTCAGAACATGCACCCGCAACCAAACCGTCCAGCCTTTCAAAGGAAAAACCCAACGTCCACTGGGACGACATCGTAAACATCGAAGAGGCCAAGAAAGCGATACGAGAGAGCATCGTCTTCCCCACCAAACGGCCAGACCTGTTTCCTCTGGGATGGCCTCGCGGCATCCTGTTGTTCGGGCCGCCGGGATGTGGGAAAACTCTTCTGGCCGCTGCAGTCGCCTCCGAACTTGACGCCAGCTTCTACGTACTCGACGCGGCAACCGTGATGTCGAAATGGCTCGGCGAATCGGAGCGGAACATTTCAAAAATTTTCAACCAGTGCCGTCAGGAGGCGAGAACGGGGAAGCCGTGCATAATTTTCATCGACGAAATCGATTCTCTTACGACTGAAAGATATATGGAAGTTGGCGGAGAAGCCCGTGTCAGGAACCAGCTCATCAAAGAGATGGACGGTATTTTGGACAAGGGGCGTAAAGATTTTCTCTATGTGTTGGCGGCGACCAACAAGCCGTGGCATCTTGACGAGCCTTTTATCAGGAGGTTTCAGAAGAGGATTTTTGTCCCGTTACCAGACCTCGAAGCCCGTAATCTTCTGTTCCACAAATATACGAAGGGGTTGCGTATGGACAGCAGCGTTGAGCTTTCCCAACTTGCGAAGATAACCGACGGCTATTCGGCCGCCGACATCCACGACATCTGCATGGAGGCCCAGCTCAAAGTAGTCAGCGAATTCTTCTCATCCAACTCAGGTGAAAAAGGAGAGCCAAGAATGCTGACGATGGACGATTTTATGGAAATCATCAAGAAAAGAAAACATTCGGTCGTTCTCGAAAACCTCAAAAAACTCCTCGACTGGAACGCAAAACACGGAACCTAAGTGGCTTCAGCTGTCTCCAGCTGTATCAATCCTTTTTCGTGAAGGCTTTTCAACGCCTCGGACACGGCCATCGCATCGAGTTTGAGCTGTGCAGCGCATGCTTCGAGGTCAAGTTCGTCGAGGTTATTTTCAGAAACGTACCTGTAGACGGCCTTCTCCACATCCGTCAGCTTTGGCGCTTCGGGGAAGGATTGACGGACTTTCTCCGCGGCGATTCTCCTCGCCTCCTCCAGAACGAAGGAAGCTTCTTCCGATGTTTCCCCAATCCTGTCGGAAACCGGCTCGACGTAGACCCCGGCCGAAGACATAAAATCATCAATCATTCCCATCAAACTCCTGAGGTTTTCCGAAGCTTCCGGCGCAACGTCCTTGATTTCGTCGACGACGTTTTCAAGCATCGCCGCCAGAGGCCTTATCAAACTTAGCGCCTCACCCAGTTCGAGAATGCTCTCAAGCCTTATCTTAACCTGTAATAGAACCAGCTGGCTGTGCAAAACTATGCCGGCCAACTTCTTAATTTCCGCGATTTCCGACGCATAGATCTTGGCCTTTTCATCGTCTTTAGCCTGAAGAGCTTCAACTGTTCTTTCAAAATATTCCCGGCTCCGGGCGAGCATTTCGCGGTATTTGTTGTTAAGCCTTTCTATGTGGGCGTTCAAAGTTGTTACCGCTTTTTCGATTTTGCCCTTGAATTCGTCGGTTAGCTCAACCGGCTGGAAAAATTGCTGTTCCTCCTGTCCCACCCATTCATTTTTCTTCTTCAGAAATCCCAGCATCCGGCAAAGCTTCCAAGAGCGTGTTAATAATCTTCATCGTAGACGAAACTGTAGGTATTCTGCGGTGAATACTGTGTTACTACGGCGCAATTAGGTCATGAACAGCGGGAGAGGTAGATGTCTTCTCTTTCGTATTCGGCTGTCCAAGTCTGTTTGGAGCTATGTTTTAGCCGTAGCCCGACAAGGACATATCCTTCAGGCGTGTTGTTCATCGAGATTTTAACGGCGTCGTCTATCGACTCGGCCACGAGCTCCTTCATCAGTCTTTTATCGCCCTTCTCTCTTTCAGCTCTGTAACAGACAAGACAGAGGGTTTTTCCCCTCAATACGGTTACGGTCATCCGCCGAACCTTCGAGCCGCATGAATCGCAGACGACCTGCTGCATTCCACAGTCGCGGCAAACGTAGCCAAACCCAGTTATGTACTGGAAGGCGTCGGGTTTTTCCGATTCTTTACCGCAGACCCTGCAACCGGCTTTTTCCACCCTTTTATGCTGATGTCCGAGCATTCGAATTTAGGATTTGATTGCGAAGAATAAAGGTTTACGAAAGATACAGCTAATAACGGGAAAGCGCAGCGGTTTGTCGGTGAGTTTTGAGTTCGTCAGAGGCTGTCGCCAAAAAATTTTCGCAAGGCCCTGAATGGCTACGCAGCCTGAGGGTCAAATGTTTTGAAATGTATTCTTCTCTTCCGCCGGAGGTTTCAGAGCTTTACGTCCGACACTACGAAGCACCCAGCATCGACGACCAGAAGCTGTTGGAAAACATTGACGCCGACGACAGCCGCTCCATCCCACAGGACTTCGCACATTTGACGGAGGATTCCGCACATCCGACAGCTATATTCGTCGGCAAACATCTCGCCCACATACATCTGACAGAGGAGGTCGAAAAGACGGGTACGTTATTTCTCAGCTGGAGCGAGGCTGTGAAACGTCAAGAATCGTTCCTCAGAGATGCCTACACCAGAATTCTCAATTCGCCATATGTCGACAAATATGCGTATCTCATCCACGCACTCACCAACACCGGCGTCTATATCCGGATACCCGAAAAAACCCAGTTGTCGAGGCCTTTCAGAATAGTCTACATCCTCGACAAACCATCTGAAGTGGTTTTCAGCAAAGTCGTCGTGCTGGGTGAAAAACAGTCGGCGGCGTCGGTCATCGAAGAGGTACACGGGCTCCCCGAAGCTGATGGAAGCATCCTCGGCCATCACACGCATGTTATAGCACTTCAAGACAGCAACTTGAAGCACAGCACCCTCCAAAACATGTCCCACAGCCAAATATATCTCGCCAACCGCGTCGCCGATACGGGAGCGAATTCATCGATCATGGTGGTGGGGTCGGTCATCGGGGGAGCGGTCTCCAAAATCCGCGTCGACAGCTCCATGCATGGGGACGGCGCCAGCGTCAACGACTTGGAAATCGCTTTCGGAGACGACGAACAAAGAATAGACGTGACGGCCAACCTCCATCACATCGGTTTCGGAACGCAGGGGCGAGTGATAGCGAAAGGAGTGGTCAAGGACAAGGCCAAGTCGATATTCAAAGGCGTCATCACGATCGAAAAGCCCGCCAAAGGAACGAGCGCCTACCTCGCCGAACACGCCATGATAATGAGCCCCGAAGCAAGGGCCTACGCTATACCATCGCTCGAAATCATGACCGACGAAGTTAAGGCAACTCATTCGGCCAGCGTCAGCCAAATCGACCCCGAGCAGATCTACTACCTAATGGCCCGTGGAATCCCCGAACAGGAGGCCCGTAAAATGCTGGCCCTCGGCTTTTTTGAACCAGTTGTTTCGATGGTCGATTTGGACGAAGTCCGCTGGGGCCTCCGGAGCCTACTGGAAGGAAAATGGGGAGGAACCGTAACCGAGCTTTTCGAAGAGCCGGAAGTAACGGTGACAAGCCTTTTCGGAACCCACTACAAATACCGGTATGGAAAATAGGCTGAAGACATTAACCACTGCGTCCGTGGACGTCGAGCCCGGGCCCGGAACCGCCGCTGTGGCCGTTGTCGCCGCAGAGGGGTTCCGGCTACTGGTTGTGAAAAGGGCTGTGAGAAGCGACGACCCTTGGTCTGGTCAAATCGCGTTCCCCGGCGGAAGATGGAAGCCCGGCGACACGAGCCTTTTTGAAACAGCGTTGCGCGAGCTTGAAGAAGAAACGGGCGTTCAAAGGGATTTCGTCAAGGCCATCGGCCCGATGCAGTCGATCAGCCCCGCCAACATGCCGACGCTCAAAGTCCAGCCATTCCTTTTCATCCTACAGAAGGAGACAGAACCGAGACCAGGCCCAGAAGTCCAGAAAGTTTTCTGGCTGCCGTTGAAAGGTTTAGAAAAGAAAACTTTAACCGTCTATTCCAGTTATTTACGGCGCGACATCACCACTTTGGGTTATGATTACAGAGGCGAGGTGGTGTGGGGGATGACCGCGAGGGTTATCGAACGGTTTGAGGAGATGGTTAGAGACG
>JANWZT010000102.1 GCA_025054515.1 Candidatus Caldarchaeum sp. | reverse complement strand
GGGAACCGATTCCACCCGAAAACCCGCCTCTTGGAAGAGGATTTGTACGAGGCTGTTGTTGCTGTAAACGGTTTGGAATTCGGGGCAGAAGGAGATGACCCTTGAAACCCAGAGACGATGTTCTCCGATGTCCGGTATCGGAACGATGAAAACTCTGTCGAGGCCGACCGACTGTTTGAGCGTCCGGCTTATGATTTCGATTCTTTCTCCAGCGGTGAAGGGGTTGTCGAGCGTGTGGCTGTACTGGGCGCTTCCCACGCCGATGACCACTTCTTGCTGTGAAGCGAGGATGTGTTCGACGACCTTGAGATGTCCGAGATGAAAAGGCTGGAACCTTCCGATGAATAACCCCCTACGCATCCATGCAACCTCGTTCAACCCTGTATATTATTGTTGACAAAGCCACATCCGTCTACGGTAATCAGAGCCTTGTCTCCCAACCTCCCCTCAATGTTCGCCCTTATCCCCAGCAACGCCTTACAGACCTCAATACTCGTTACGGTATGATTGGTCAAATTCGTCACCCGATACCTCGACACCCCACGAGCTAATGCTGCGTAAATCACCATCATGTCGCCGAGATGCGAATCAACCGGCTCCTTTCTCCTCAACTCGTTCAAAAAAGCCTCCGCAGCGTCTCGGCCAACCTTTTCAGCCGGAACCCCTCTTTCGCCGAGTGCATCCACACCTATCGGAAGTGGCTCGCAGCTTCCGAGAACAAATATTCCGGCGCCGGGGTCGACTGCGCACCGGGGGTCGGATTCCGTCAAAACTTCTTTATATGCATCGACCGGGCTTATTCCGTTCTCCAGCAGCACCTGACTGCAGGCCTTTGTCATCCTTTCTGCAACATGAGACGGGAGCCTCGAAGTGTAGGCGTGAATCGATGCTTTGATGAAGTTAGGCGGGGCTGTGAAGTCGAAGCTTGGAAGACTGATGACGGGGGATACGTATCCGTCGACCGTCCCTCCGCCTCGCGGGTAGAAGCCTCTGCGTTTGAGGTTGATCTGCGCATCTACTCCGATTTTTCGTAAAAAGCTGATGAAAACTCGTTCGAAATATTCGAAGGTTGGCGCGTTGGGGTTGTTTGTTCCGCCCGTTATGCGGAAAAATGCTTTGTCTCTACCGAAGCAAAGCACCGGTCGGCGCGACTGGAGAACAAGGGTGGTGCTTCCTGCTGTTCCGGTGTCGAGGTCGACTGAGGTGTTGCTGATTTTTCCCGGAATGAAGAGGATCTCGGACGATCCGACAAATGCTCCTCTGACTTCACCGCCGCACGCTTCTTGAACAGCCTTAACCGCAGTAAGATGCTGGTGTCTGAGGCCAGGGTTGCTTCTTTTTTTGCGAATGTTGTAGATTTTCAACGGTTTTGACGTGACGGCTGAAATCGCGAGAGCTACCCGGAGAACTTGTCCTCCACCTTCGCCTATGGAGCCGTCGAGTTCGAGCACAGACGCTTCACCGGGCTATCGTCTGAAGTCATGGATTTTAACGATGACGTGAACGTATATTAATGACGTTAAGTCCATCTGCTTGGGAACGGAAATATGGCGGCTCCCCTATACTATCCCGGCGCCACGACCTTAGGCATCAGAGGTAAAGACAGCGTCGTCATCGCCGCGGAGAAAAGGTTCGCATATGGCTATTTTGTGATGTCGAAGCAGGCTCGGAAGGTTTTCAAAATCACTAACTACGTGGGGGCGGCTTGTGCAGGTGTCATGGCCGATATGCAAAATATGATAAAGGAGGTAACCGCGATGGCCAACCTTTACAAGCTCGAGCAGAACGTCGAACCAAGCGTCCGAACAATAGCGAAAATCCTGTCGTGGAACCTCTTCGGGAACCGCTACTTCCCATACTTCATGGAAACAATCGTAGGCGGGGTGGATTCAGCCGGACCTCACGTCATCGTCCTCGACCCTCTCGGCTCCATGATCGAAGACGACTACGCCGTTGTGGGAACTGGAGCTGAAGTGGCTGTCGGCGTAATCGAAAACATGTACCGGAAGGAAATGTCTTCGTCGGAAATTTACGAAGTCGCTGCAAAGGCCATCAAAGCGTCGATGGCGCGGGACGCTGGAAGCGGCAACGGCATCGACATCCTCCTCTACACGCGAGAAGGTTTGAGGGCCGAAGACACCATAATTGTCTAACTTAAAACATGTCTAAAAAACGGTACCGGGATGAATTTTTGAACAAATTTATATCCTCCCGAGAGCCGGATCAGGTAAGGTGCAGAGTCTTTCGCTCCGTGAAAGAGTATTGATTTATCTCGCCGAAGCGGGTGGGATAACCACGAGTCTGCGCATAACTACGCCCGTGCTTTCCAAGCATTTTAGCACATCACAGCAGTCGGCTTCAAGGCTGCTGATCATCCTCGAAAAGGAGGGGCTGATCGACCGGCGGGTCGTCGGCAGAACCAGCTACGTCAAGCTGACGCAGAAAGGAGTGGCTAGGCTGCTCGACCTATATCTGACTCTGAAGATGATTTTCGAAAGGCCCGTGAAAGTTGTTCTGGAAGGACGCGTTTTCTCCGGATACGGCGAGGGCTCATACTACATGAGCGTTCCCGGCTATGTTAAGCAGGTCGAGGAGAAGCTCGGGTTTCTCCCTTATCCGGGAACACTTAACGTAACCCTTCTGTCCAAAGATTCGATAGAGAACAGAATGTTCCTCCAAAAATACGCGGACATTGAATTGTCTGGGTTCAAGGACGATCGACGGACATATGGGAACGTAAAAGCCATCCGGGTTCTCCTCAACGACACCGAACCGGCGGTCATGATCTTCCCGGAAAGGTCTCTGTACGACAGCTCTGTCGCAGAACTCATATCCCAGTATAACCTACGTGACAAACTAGGCTTAACAGACGGTTCCCTCGTCCGCATTTCAGCTGTGCTCCAGCCGAAAATCTTCTACGAAGGGTTCAAGTCAAAAATTTCTTTGTCGCAGCCTCCTGCGTAGAATTTTCCGCAAAACATCGCTACTGCTCATCGGGTTTACTATGTGTTTCCTCAAAGTAACCACCCTTACGTTATATCCTTTCTCGTCAACAAATTTTTCGAATTTGCGGCGGATTTTCGTTTGGTCGTATCCGAAAGCCACTATATCGGGCTTCACCCGTTTCATGACTTTATCGAAAGACAGCGGCTCGTAACCTACGATAACTTCGTCAACAGGCTTGAGAAACTCAAGCATCTGTTTCCTCTCTTTCGCGCCGAAGATGGGCTTCCTTCTTTTATTGCGCCTTACTGTCTCGTCGGATGCGACCACGACGACAAGTTTCGCGTTTTTTCCACCGGTTTTCTTGGCGTCTGCGAGCATCTTCATGTGCCCGAGATGAAGGATGTCGAAGGCTCCTGTCGTTAGAACGACAACGCGTTTCACCATCGGAAGTCGACCCCCTTAAGCATCCGCAGCCCATCTAACAACCCTTCCGCATAACCGATGGCCAGAAGCGAATTAATTACATCGCCTTCTTCGAAGAATTTTTCAGCATCATCGACGTAGCTCGAAACATACCTAAGGTAGTCACCCATTTCTGGCTTGGCAGACAGTTGAGCCAGTATACGCCGGCACTTCTCGACATATGTTTGCACGCGATTTTTTAGCGGGTTAACCCCCAAATGCTCTTCTGAAAAGCCGAGTTCGGAATAGGTTGACATGACTTCTTTCTCCGAAAAATGTAGTTTCGACGGGATGATGATGCAGTGGGGGGGCGGTGGTAGCGGTGTCCCGAAAACTTTGTTCACAGGCAACGCATCTACTTTGGATTGCGGAGAGCCCAGCTTCGCGCAGACAACGACCACGGTGTCTTTGTTCAGCCAACCCATACCGTAGTGGGCGGCCGCTTCCGTCAACCAAGCCAGAGCATCCTTGGCTGTCAAACCATCGTCCGCGGTGTCGAGCAAAAGTAACGTATGAAGCCCTCGTGAAAGGTTTTCCTGAACCGTTACTAGGACTGTCCTCAGCCGTTGCAAATCGTCAGTTTTGGGAACTGTCACGGGTTTGCCGAACTTGTATACATGAAGGCCTGATACGCTGATTGCTGATGATATTATGGATGTTCCGTGAATAATTTTTACAGGGATGTTTTTTCTGTGGGCGAGTGTTCTTACCGCTGAATGGGTTGTTGCGATGAATGGGTCGCCGGGAACCAATATTCCCACTTCTTTGTCTTTTGCTTCTACAAGAATTCGGTAGACGTCGTCTTCGAGGAGTTTTCGGTCTGCCCGCACGTAGTTTGGCACTACTTGGCTGAGCTTTTCGAAGAAATCATCCGACCAGATGCTCGTGTAGACGTCCACGTACAGTTTGTCGCATTTTTTCGCCTCTTCAAGGGCCTCGATGGTCATGTTTTCGAACCGGCCCAGCCCGGCTCCGATGAATATCAACCCCATCTCGGGTAGAGCTATTACAAAGTGTGTTTTAAGAACATCCTGCCTTGAAGGCGGTGGTCTTCGCGGCAGGTTATGGGAAACGGTTACGGCCTCTGACCCTCAACAGGCCTAAGCATGTTTTGCCGTTGGCAGGCAAGCCCCTCGTCAGGATGGTGGTCGATGCTTTGGCCATGGCGGGGTTTGAAGAAGTTGGTGTTGTCGTGGGATATCAGGCAGAGAAGGTGAAGAACTCTTTTCAAGATGTTGCGAAGCCAAAAATTCG
>JANWZT010000101.1 GCA_025054515.1 Candidatus Caldarchaeum sp. | reverse complement strand
CTTCGCATTCGAGAATGGCTTCGCGGGCTTTGATGCTCTGGGCTACCATCTGGACGACGTCGGGATACTGTTTGGTGATGTTTTCTTGACGACGCGAAAAGATCTCCACTTCCCCGCCTGCTTTATGTATCTGCATCCGCTCACCGTCGTATTTGTATTCGACGAATCCGCGGCCGTTCATCTTCGCCAAAATTTCATCGGCAGACGAAAGCCTCTCAGCCAGCATGCATCTCACCGGAACAAAGACCCGGACCGAAAATCGCGCAACCGCTTCCGGCCCCTCCAAGGCGGCTTTCACGGCGACATGTCCGATGTCGGAGCTGAGGTTGTAAGCCCTTTCGTAAACCTCTCGGTCGCCGCCGAAGGCCTTCGCTAAAGCGTCGAGAACAGTCATGTCAGCGACGCCCAGCCTCATCTTTCCCGTCACGATGCGGAGGATGTGTTTTGCCTCGACCGGTGATGCTTGAGACAACAGCCCCGACAGGATGCTGAGTTTGGCGTCGACGGCCCCCGGGCCCGTGGATTTCGCTATCTTCTCCAAGCCGTTGTAGACGTCTTCGACCGTCAGCTCTCTGGCGAAAAGGGTCGTCTGTTCTTTTTTGCGGAGAAGGATCATGGCGGCGGTTCCCACGTCGCCGTGCCGTGAATAGGCGTCGTTCAGCTCCTTCTCCGTTACTCCAGTCACCTGCCTGACTGCTTTGAGGGCGAGTTTTTCAGCCAGCCCCAGCTCAACGCCTCTGTAGGCTGGGTAGATTTCGCCCAAGGTCATGTAGACGACTTTGTCCACGATTTTCGGCGGGGTCTTCGAAAGAAGCTCAGCAAGGATGTCCGTCATTTCCAGCCGTTTAGTCGTGGCTTCGAGCCTTTCGTAAAAATCAACCAGTTCGCGGAAAAGCATCTCCATTTCTACGTGGCGGGCGGCGAGATAATAACTGTTGATGTTTTCTTGGCTGTTATCCAAAAAAGGGGTTACGCGGCATACTTATAAAGACGGCTCCGGCAGGTCAGCCGAATTGATCCTTAGTCGGGATGTTCAGTCGGAGGCCGCACCAACCCCCATCGAAATCGACTGGGTCACGGTCTCCAACGTCTATTTCCCCATAGAGGATGACAAGCTCGAAAGCTACCGGCTCGCGTCGACGCCCTACATCGAAGCCTCCGTCAACCTCCCCCACAGCCAACGCGGAATCCACGCATCACGAACCTACGAAGCGGTCAAAACCGCCGTAACAAACCTCGAATATCAAAACATCTACCAGATAACGCCTCTGATAGCGAAAACCCTCCTCGAAAAACACATCTACTCCACAAAGGCCAAGGCCGCCCTCCGCACCAGCCTCTTCGACGTAGCCAAAACACCCGTCAGCAACATGGAATCCGTAGAACATTTTGACGCGGTCTTCAAATCCTACGCCTACAGGACCAACGGCTCGGTTTTGGTCAGGAATTTTGTTGGAGTGAGGGCGGTTGGGATAACCGCCTGTCCATGCGCCAAAGAAGTGATACGGGAAGTTTACGCCCACGCCGGAGGAAACGGCAACGGCTCCCTGATACCGACCCACATGCAGAGAGCTTACGCAGACATCGTCGTCGAAACCGACGGAACCATCCGGCTCGCAGACCTCCTCGAAATCCTACGGGAATCCTTCAGCAGCAGAACCGTCGAACTCCTTAAACGACTGGACGAAGCGGCGTTGGTTGTTTCCGCCGTCGAAAAACCGAGGTTCGTCGAAGACGTCGTGAGAACGGCGGCCAACACAGCCGTAAGAAGGTTTCCAAACGTCCCCGACAGCTATAGGCTGGCGATAAAGGTCAAATCCCTTGAAAGCATCCACCGCCACGACATGCAGTCAAAGCTCCGGACAAGCTTTGGAAAAATAAGAAGGCAAATTGAAAACAACGGAATGGCTTGAACATTACGAAAAAATCGTCAAGACCCTTGGAATAGACCCGGAAAAAGACATCCAATCAGCTCGACTGCTTTCCCAAATAATCTCCGGTAGGTCGGCTACGAGGAAGGAGCTGGCCGCGGTTTTACGGAAAAAAGCCTTTGCAGTGGTTTTTGGAGCCGCGCCTTCGTTGGAAGATGATTTGGATATGTTTCTTAGGTTTTTCGAGCCGGGCGATGCGTCAGTCGTGGCGGTTGACGGGGCCGTTAAGGCCTTCCAAGAACTCGGTGTCAGGCCCGACGTGGTTGTAACGGATTTGGACGGCGGCGAAGAAGCTTTGTTGAAGGCCTCGCTACAGGATGTGTTTTTGGTTGTCCACGCCCACGGCGACAACGCCGACAAAATCATCCAGCTCGTTCCGAGGCTTCGGGGGAAAATCCTCGGAACAACGCAGACCGAGCCCGTCGGAGTTTTGGAAAATTTCGGCGGCTTCACCGACGGCGACAGAGCTGTTTTCATGTGCGAAGAAATCGGCGTCGGAACGATCGTCGTCGCGGGCATGGATTTCGAAGGCGAAATCGGAAAACATTCCAAACCACGGCCTCTTTCAGCTGAGGAAACGGCCCGCAAAAAAATTAAGCTCCAAATCGGCAAAACACTACTTGAAACACTCGCTTCAAAAACATACGCCGTTCTCTACGACGCCTCCGGCAACCCATCAAAAATAAAGGGGTTCCGTAAAGTTTCGTGGAAGCAGCTGAAAAAAGAGCTTGGGCAAGACTTTACGCAGGCTTAAATAATGGACGCGACACGGCAAAACGAAGAAACCATGAACAAACAGTTTCTTCCTCTGGCGTCGCTGGTTTTGCTCGGCTTCCTCGCCTCGTTGAGCCCTGCTCACGCTGTTGATGGAGACTCGATCTTCAGCGAGCTGGGGGCTAAAACCTTCTCGGCGGCCATCGCTTTCTCTGCAGCAGTCGTTTCCTCAGCTTGGGGGCTTTCGAGAGCCGGCTCCGCTGGCTTGGCCGCCACGGCTGAAAGACCGGAAGTCAGGACGACGGCCATCATCATTTCAGCATTTGCCGAAGCGTTGGGAATCTATGGCATCGTCGTCGCGTTCTTCATACTTGGGGCAGGGTAACGTAGTTAACCAGATGCGATAGGTAGAAAAAGGCCAGCGCAACCCCCATAGACGTCTGCCACCTCATTTTTTTCGCGTAAGCCACCGCCGCGCTGATTAGAAAGATTGAGATGCTCTGCGATAAGACGACCAAAGCATCTCGTAACAAGATGTTGCTGAGGAAGGATGTTTGCACTACTCTGTCGACGACCGCGATTCCAGGCACCAGCCCGAGCGGCAGCAGAGCGACCGAAAAGGCTGACAAAAGTCTTCCGGATTCAGCGATGATTTCCCTTTTGCTTGAATTTTTCAGGGTCTTGAAAGCGGTTGAAGTCGACCGGAATTTTCCAGAGAAGAGATAGCTGAAAATCGAGAGGATTAAGAACCCTATCAGGTACGTTGCTCCGAGTTTGAGGGCGAAATCGAGATGGTTGAGGGGATACACTGGGAAGACGTTGAGCATGAAAATTTCATGCCTGCCGGCCAGCAGGACGAAAACGATGACGAACAGGGAAAGAGGCCCCAGCACGGAGGCGACGACTTTGCTTTCGTAGATGGGTGAAAAAAGCCACATCGGGAAAAATATCGACGAAATGATTTCAGCTGTCCTCGACGTCTTGGGGAAATTTTGTTCGCTGTTTGATTGGGCTGTCAAAGTTTTGTAGATGCGGAGGCCGTCATCGGTCAGCCGGTATGTTTTTCTTTCGTCCTGCGTTATCAGCTGGCTCATCTGCCGTAGGTTGTAGTAGAGGGAGCCGGTGCTTATTCCAAGCTTCTGCTTCAAGGCCGTGGCGCCGATACGGCCTTCTTCGCCGACCGCCAATATGATGGCCCGCCGGACCTTATGCCGGACAAGCCAGAGAAGCTCCTCGTCAGACATCTTCTGAGGTTGCTCGGCGAAATCGCTCATATCGATCAGACCCACAGCCCCAAAAACACATTCTCCGACGATATATTAACATAATGACTTGGGAAAATTCAAAACTTTTCCCCTTTTCAGCCTTAGGGATAACGGTGGAATAGTTTTTCAACTGCTTGAAGCCAATCGTCCTCTGTTAATGTTCCAAACCTTTTTTCGTATGCTATTTCGCCGGACGGTAGTATGCCGAAAATTGTTTCCTGAGTGACGACCTTCAAGGCGACCGTCAATTCGAGGTTGGGTTGGGCGACGAGCCAATCTTCGGGAACGTTGTGTATGGCGAGGAACTTCCTTATTTCCGCCGGCTTGTCTCCCGGGTCGAAGCTTGTGAGGAGAACGGTGACTTTTCCGCTGAAGTTTCTGTAGGCCGACGCAAGTGTTTTGGTGTTTTTGCTGCACGTGGGACACCATGTGGCGAAGAAAATAAGTAGCACGGGCCTGCCTTTAGCGAGTAGCTGGGATATGGTTACGGGGGTTCCGTCGAGGAGTTGGAGGCGGATGTGGAAAGAGCTGGCATATTCTATGTGTTGATAACCTGTGTGATGGCCCGTCGACGATGAAAGAAATGATTCGACGGCTTTGTCCCAGCCGAAAACGTCTCCTCCATGTTTCTTCGAAAACTCCAACGCATCCGTCAGCGTCTTGAACGCAACAAGTCCGTAGCGCATGGGTGTTTCCACTGCCGAGCCTTTCACAAACCACGCCGAATAGGCGTCGACGGGTTCTCCGCCATCGTAGGCGT
>JANWZT010000100.1 GCA_025054515.1 Candidatus Caldarchaeum sp. | reverse complement strand
TCGGCGCCAGCCGTGCCGGCTCGACGACGATGTTCCAAGTTGCCAATACCGCTGTGGCGACCGCGAGTTTGAGCTGGGTCACTGACCCGAAACCTCTGTGAACTGGAATTTCCGACGAAACCGTCATCCGCCCGGTGAATTTCCTACCAAAATAGGTTTCCACTGCTTCAGTTGCTTCGATAGCAAGCTGAACGTGGTCGCCCACCACGGTTTTTTGAGGCGAATTTTCTATGGCCACGGTGAGGCCCGGTCTTTGGATGTAAACTCCCGTTCCGCCGAATCGTCTTCCAAAATGGCCGCCCAACTCGAAAAGCCCGAGATGAAGCCTTGAAAAAGCCCTTACCATCACTTTCAACGTCGTCCCACCAACCTGTCGATCGCTTCAAGAAGTTCGTCACAAATCAACAGATGAGCCGGCTTCCTAGAAACCCGTTTCACAAGCCTAACGTACTCTCTTATCTTTTCGGACAGTGCCACAGCCTCATGATGACGGGATGTGTTGGCGAAGACGGCGACCCGAGTGTAGTGGATGAGACATTCAATCAGCGCGTGTTCAGCGCGTGAATAGGGTTTGGGCTCGGCCAACTGCTGTACTGCTCTTATGGCTTTGGCGACGAGGTTCGCCCGATGTTGGTCGAAGAGCTCTATCTTTTCTACTTCGAGTTCGACCCATGCATCCGCGCCGATTAGAACAGGAGCTTTGACAGCGGCCGCGTGGAAGAAGGTCAATTCTTTTTTGAATACGACTTTGTAGAAGAGCTCGGGGTTGTGTGTGATGTGGGCTACGGCTTGTTTCCGTTCTTTGAGGTTTTTGAAGGTGGTTGTGTTGGTGAAAGGTTTCAGAAGCAGATGTTGTTCGTCCACGACCTCGCAGCCCATGGCCGCTGCATGCGGGCTTCCTTCATCCGAGTACGTGGTGATGATTATTTCGTACCAGACGTCTTTTTCGAACCCGTGGTCGTAAAGGCTTATCAAACTTCCGCGACTTGTCGGATGTTTTCCAGATTCCTTCTCAACGCGTTTACGAATTTCGCCATCGTTCCCCCGTCCACAGCCCTATGGTCCATGGTAACCGCAAGCTCCAACACATGACCCACCACGATGGAGTCGTCTTTCACGACAGGCCTTTTCTCGATCCGTCCGACGCCGACGATGGCGATTTCGGGAAAATTCACTATCGGAGTGCCTGAAAGAGAGCCGAGGGAGCCGTAGTTCGAAATGCTTATCGTGCCTCCTCTCACGTCTTCAAGGCTCAACCGGCCCTGCCTCGCTTTTTCAGCCACTTCCTCAACCTCCCGTGCGAGGGTCCACACATCCTTCTTTTCGACGTTCTTGATGATTGGGACGAGAAGCCCGTCGGGAGTGTCGACAGCTATTCCGATGTTGACGGCTTTGGACAAAACAATTTCGTTGCGTTCTTCATCAATCCATCCGTTCATCATCGGAACCTCCCTGACAGCCGCGACGATGGCCTTCATCACCAGCGGGAGATAAGTCATCTTGACGTTCTTTTCATCCTGCAGACCTCTCAGCTCATCCCGCAGCTTAACCAGTTCACCCGCATCGACGTTCTCAAACACCGTAACGAGGGCGGCCTTGGACTTTGCTTGAACGAGTCTATCGGCTATTATTCTACGCAGCCCACGTATGGGAATTCTCTGCTCGGCCCACGCGGCAGCTTTCCTTACGTCTTCTTCGGTTATCCGGCCTTCGGGGCCTGTCCCGACCAACGAAGCCAAATCGACCCCTAACTCTTTCGCCAACTTTTTAACAGCCGGCGTGGCGAGAATTCGGGATTTTTCCCGGAATTCAGCCACCGTTTCTTTCATCGGTGCCGGAGGCTTTTCCTCGACTTTCTCCTCATAGGGCTCATCTGTAGATATTTCGATGAAAGCGTCACCGACTTTCAACACCTGTCCCGGCGACGCCAGAATTTTCTTGACCACACCTTTTACGGGAGATGGAATCTCAACCGTAACCTTTACCGTCATAACTTCGACGAGTGGTTGATATTTCTCGACGACATCACCTTCTTTGACGAGGAATTTGATGACCTCACCTTCAGCTATCCCTTCACCGACATCAGGCAACCGCAGAACAACCATTTCAGCTATCGGTATTGGAAACGTCTATATATAAACGGAACCTTCGGCCTAACTTCTCCTGCTCATGATCAAGACGGTGACTGAGCCGGCGAGCGCTAAGGCGGTTGGATACATCAAAGCCATGGTGTAGCCGAACCTTTCGGCAAGGTATCCGGCGGCGATGGGGGCCGTGGTCGGGCCTAACAGGCCTGCGATGAAGAACATTTTGCCGAGGTAGCGTGAAGCGTCAGGGCCTTGAAGTTTGACGAGGAAGCTGTAGATCAGTGGGAAATACATGGCCGTTACGAAGGCCTGAACTGTCATGGCTATTACGTACAAAAAGTTGAACGGCGCCGTCATGAGGTAGAGGTTTGAAAGAAAATTGGCGGTCGTGAGTATCGATGCGACCTTTAAGAAGCCCTGTCTGTCATGAAGGTATCCGCCGAGGGGCTGGCCGAAGACTCCGAGAAACCTGCTGACTCCAACAACCGACGCGACGAAGACTTTGTCCAGATGAAACGTGTCGACGAGATGGAGGGGGACGATTGCGACGACCCCGAGATTTCCGACGAGGTTTGCGACCGTGACAAGCGTCAGGCCGTAGAACCATGGCCCCGTCCATCTGGAAGCCATCATTCCGGTGGAAGTTTTGCTCTCCAATTTTTCCCCATGAAAAAGCAGGAGAAGGCCTAGACCAACCAGAAGCGGCAGAAACGCCCACACAGCCATCGACATCGCCGCCCCGACCGAGGTGAACAGGAAGGCGAGAACGATTGGGCCGAAAGTCTGCCCGGCAGGAGCCCCTGATTCATGCAACCCGATGTAAAACCCTTGTCTTCCGCCCTTGAACAGAGACCCAAGCCAGGGAATAGCGGAAGGGAGATGTAACGAAAGAAACAAACCGCAAGCGAACATCAACCCATAGAGGAGAAATTTGTTGTCGAAAAATCCGGCCAACATCATCGTCGCGGAGGCCCCCAACGCGGCGAGCGACACCGTTCTTTTGAAGCCGATTTTGCCCGGAATTAGGCCGGCCGCGAGGGCGAAGATGTAAAACCCCAAGTTGAAGATGCCGGGAACTGCCGCGGCTTCTGAAGTGGTCATCGAATATCTCTGTCGGAGGAACGGAGTTACGGCGGATATGCCTACGCGTGTTCCATGACTCCAGAACCATGAAATCCAAGTAAAGAGAAGAACCACCAAGCGTTTGTCCAAAAACTTCTTCACCCAAGAAGTTTGGCGAGCTCCTCGACAGTTGTAACGGGCATCTTACACGTAAAATTCTGGCAGACGTAGGCCGTTGGTTTGTTGTCCCGCGAAACCTTGTCATGTATCAGGGGTGACAGTTGAGCGAGTTCATCTCTATTCCCGTCGTGAACGACCATGACGGTTCTGAAGGGTGCATAGCCGCGCCACAGTATGGCGAGAAACTCCGAAGCATGCTCAAGTTGGTCGCATACAATCACAACCTCTGTTCTCGTTTTAACATAGCCGGCGAGAGCGGTTACGAGTGCGACGTATTCCGACGGCGAATATTCCATCCGCGGCCCAAAAGCTTTCAAAACATCTTCAACATAATTGAGGTATTCTGTTTTTCCGGTCAGGTCTGAAAGCTTCAGCAAAGCCATGGCAGCGGCGGAATTGCCTGAAGGAATCACTCCATCGTAGGCATCCTTTATCCGCGAAACACCGGCCGTCTCCTCCGTCGAATAGAAGAAGCCGCCTCCGTTCCGGTCCCAGAAAAGTTCAATCATCATGTCCACAATGTTTCCGGCGGCCTTCAAATGTTTCGGCTCAAAATTCGTTTGAAACAGGTCAAGCAATCCGTCGGCAAAGAATGCATAGTCGTCTAGAAACCCTTCAACACCGACGCCGCCCTTGTAGATTCTATGAAGTTTTTCACCGCTCCACATTCTGTTTAAGACAAAATCAGCCGTTTTTACGGCGAAATCAAGATATTTTCTATCACCCGTCACGTGGTATCCGAGACAAAGGGCCGACAGGGCCATCCCGTTCCAAGCGGCGATTATTTTATCGTCGACGGCTGGTTTTGGCCTTTGACGACGGGCTTCAGCCAAACGAGACTTTATCACATTCAGTTTTTGCAAAGCTTCGGTTACTTGGATACCGTTTTCGGCTGCAAGTTGTTCGACGTCCAGTTTAAACGTCAAAACATTCTTTCCATGCTCAAAGTTTCCCGCGTCGGTAATTCCAAATGCTCTGCAAGCAAACCTCGCCGTCTCTTCATCGAGACATCTGTAAACATCTTCCCTACGCCACAGGTAGAACGCGCCCTCTCCTTCGATGGTGTCGGCATCGACCGCCGAAAAGAAGCCGCCCTCAGGTCCGCCAAGCTCAGATATCATCCAATCAAGAGTTTCGACGGCTATCTGCTCGAAAAATTTCCGGCCCGTCAGCAGATAGTTTTGGAGGTAAACTTTGGCGAGAAGGGCGTTGTCGTAGAGCATCTTCTCGAAATGCGGTATCAACCACACCCGATCTGTCGAATAGCGGAAAAACCCGCCTACAAGCTGGTCGTATATTCCGCCGCGGGCCATGTGCTCCAGCGTCAAAGACGCCATTTTGGCGGCTGACGGATTCCGGTCAAACACGCTGAACGCATGAAGAAATTCG